>CAZUPN010000007.1:3382-37441 GCA_964622015.1 uncultured Rhizobiaceae bacterium
ATGTAATTTCTCTGCTCCTAATATCATCAATAAAAATATTAATAGGCATAATAAATAAATAATTTGGTAATATTTACTACTAGATAAAGCGTTTGTAGCGGTCAAAAGAACGATAAAAACTATTTTTAAATAATGATTATTCAGTAAAATAATATCCCTGATTTTACCTAAATTCCTGCGACCCAAAAAATGATGGCTGGTTAAATTATTTTTAAAAAATTTTCTAAAATTAAAAGAAATCAATAAAAAGATCAGCCACCATAACACCACCAGCTGCATTGCTAATTGAAAAAAACTGTCAATATCAAATTGTGAAGCTATTACTATTGAAAGAATTAAAAACCAATTTTGACGAAAATTAATTTTATTTTGCCAGATCACCAAATAAAAAATTACCGTTAATAATGGTAGCGCTAAAGAATAAAAACTGGTAATTTGGTCATAAGCATCGAGCCCTTCAGCTATTGCAATTAAGATCGCTCCAACCAATGTTATCAATAACAATCTCAGATATTGATTTTGATAAATTAGATCAAAAGTCAGGATCACCAATAATAAAGCCGGCGCAATGTTGAAAACAAAAATCGAGAAAATATTTACCAACCAAATCATTGGCGATTTATAGGCAATATATAGACCTTTAAGTGCTGCAATTGACTCAAAATATTCAGGGCAATATTTTAACATCAATAAAAGATAGCAAGAAATCACAATTAAAGAGGTAAAATTTGCCAGCGAAATTGCCGGTTTAATTGATTTTTTATCAAAAATTTTGACAATTTCAAAAGCGGCAACCAGTAAAAAATAATGAGGTTTGACGCAAAAAATTAAACCAGCTAAAATCCCAGCTATTAGCTTTTTAGCAACAGTAATTGTCGCTTTTGTTGGAAATTGACAGGCAATATAGGGATAGGAAAATAGCAAAAGATAGCTAGCTTTAGTGCCAAATTCATTATATTGCAGAGTAAAGATTCTTAAAAAATATCCGGCACTAAAAGCCAGTAAAATCAGATTATAAAAACTTCTATTATCATTATATAAGGTTGATCTTTTTAAGATTAGATTTGAAGCAATAATTGCAGCTAAACCGATAAAATTATAAAAAATCTCCGCCGCAATCACTATATCAATTGCAAATATTTTGGCTAAAATGTGAGGAATAACGCTAAGATAAAGAACCAGTGGAAAATTACCCTCAAAAAAATCGCGATAATATTTGCCACCCGCTAAAATTTTGCCCCCCATTTCTAGATAAGCACCAGTATCATGGCCGATATCCCTGCCAGATCTAACCAAGATGCTAATCAAAAATATCAAGCAGCAGCCATAAAAAGCAAAATTTTCACTTTTGACAATATTTTGCAAAAATTTTGTCAATTTAAATGTTATTTTAGCCAAAAAATTACCAAATTTATGACCATAAACCAGCCTTTTTTCTTCAATATTTTTTTGTAACTCCAAAGAATCAAATTGCATTTTTAACATTAATTAGATTAGATAAACTCCATTATAATTAAACCATCAAACTTAAACTCTCAACTTATAAAAACTAAAAATATGTCTGCAAATAAAATAACTCCAATTACTATAGCTTATGGCGACGGTATCGGTCCTGAAATTATGGAATCTACTATTGAGATTTTAAAGGAAGCAAATGCTGCGATTAGCTTTAACATCATTGAAGTCGGCAAAAGAATTTATGAGCAGGGCTTTACCTCGGGCCTGATGCCATCAGCTTTTGAAGAATTGAAAAATTCTAGAATTTTACTCAAAGCCCCAATTACTACCCCACAAGGTGGTGGTTATAAAAGTCTCAATGTCACTTTAAGAAAAAGATTGGGATTATTTGCCAATATTCGCCCGGTTGCTTCTTTTTATCCTTTTATTGCCACTAAATTTCCAAAAATGAATGTAGTTATCATTCGTGAAAATGAGGAGGATTTATATGCCGGCATTGAGTATCGCCAAACTGATCAAACCTATCAATGTTTAAAATTAATCACTAAAGCGGGATGCGAAAAAATCATCCGCTATGCTTTTGAATATGCTATCACCAATAATCGCAAAAAATTAACCTGCTTTACCAAAGATAATATCATGAAAATGACCGATGGTATTTTTCATAAAACCTTTGATCAAATTGCTAAAGAATATCCTCAAATTACTACTGATCATTATATTGTTGATATTGGAACCGCAAAACTTGCCGCTAAACCCGAAATTTTTGATTGCATTGTCACTCTCAATTTATATGGCGATATAATCTCAGATGTTGCGGCTGAAATTTCAGGATCAGTTGGTCTTGCCGGATCTGCTAATATTGGCAGTGAATATGCAATGTTTGAGGCAATTCATGGCTCCGCCCCAGATATTGCCGGTAAAGATATCGCTAACCCAACTGGTTTGTTACAAGCAGCAATTATGATGCTAGTTCATATTGGTGATTTTGAAGCTGCCAATAAAATTGCCAATGCTTTAAATAAAACCATTGAAGATGGCATTCACACTCCTGATATTTATAACCAAGATAGCAGTCAAAAAAAGGTTGGCTGTAAAGAATTTACTTTGGAATTAATCAAAAGACTTGGCCAAGAACCGCTAAAATTGCCAAAAGCAAATTACATCAAATTAGAACATGTAACCACCAAAACCTCAAATCAAAATCAAGCAGTAAGCAGTAAAAAACTAATTGGTTTTGATTTATTTATCGATTGGCAGCAAGAATTTGATGATTTAATCGCTATGATTAACTCAATTGACAGCGAAGAATTAGAAATCAAAATGATCAGCGCCAAAGGCCTATTATTATGGCCCCACATCGATAAACATATGATGCCAACCTACCAAAAAGGTCAAACTATCTTACGCTTTATTGGCAAAGGAATCACCGGTAAATCTTCTCACGACATCATCAATCAGGATAAATCAATCACTAATAATGATATCATCATTATGCTTGGCAAATTCTACAGTAAAAAAATCGATTTCATCAAATATGAAGGCCTCTATCTATTTGGCCCAAATAATGAGCCGGGATATACTTCAGGACAAGGGGAATAAATTAAAATCTTCGTAAAAAAACCTCCCCCTCCCCTTCTTGGGAGAGGGCTGGGGTTGAGGGGTTGCAAGCCAAAATATCAGCAACAGGTTATAAAGAGATTCTTATTTAATATAATATTGCGGCAATTGCAATCTCTGTTTTACTGTCGCAGGAATCAGTAAGTCTGTAACTGGAATAGCTCTGTGACTGTTGCAACAATTACCACATCGCCTATGACACCCCCCACTTTTCACCAGATTTAAATCACAAGAGGTTTTTAAAAACCGCGACAATAATTTAGCTAATTAGCAGGCTTTCTACCGCCAGGTCTGTTGTTTTTATTACCAAAGGCCGGTCTTGATGAATTTGTTGGCCTTGATCCTTTTGATCCAAAACCTCTAGAATAACTTTTATTATTGTCACTAGCTCTGGAATAATCGCGCTTTTTTTCACCGCTACCAAAACCAAATCTTTCTCCTCTGGGCTGTTCTTGATTAAATCTTTCTCCTCTAGGCTGCTCCTTATTAAATCTTGACCCGCTATTACCCGGATTTTCTGATCTAAAATAGCTATTTTCTCTTGAATTTGCAAATCTGGGTTTTTCGCGTCTTGAATCCTTATTATCAAATCTATTTTTATTATCGCCAAATCTAGGTCTTGAATATTCGCTTCCTAACCCCGAAACTAAAGGATCTGGCCTTGATCTGCGAGCTGGAGAGCTGTTAAATCTTCTGTCGCCATCTTCTCTATCTCTAAAAAATTCCTTTTTACCTGTTGGCGCTGGTGAAGTAGGCTTTCTGCCTCTTGAAACATTACCACCACCAAAATTTCCTCGACGACGATCTTCATTTGATCTCGAATAATCACCGCTGCTACGCGGCTTTTGAAATTGCTGATCATCATTTTTTTCATGATCCAAAGATTTTGCAACCCGCTTGGTAGCAATACCCTGATAAGGATGAGTTCTATCAACTGGCACGCTGATTTTAATTAATTTTTCAATCGCATTTAAAAGTTTGCGCTCTGATTGATCACAAAATGAAATTGCTATTCCTTCTTTTCCAGCCCTTGCGGTTCTGCCAATTCTATGAACATAACTTTCTGGGTCATTGGGCAAATCATAATTAATAACGTGAGTAATGCCCGAAATATCAATTCCTCGAGCTGCAATATCAGTGGCAACCAAAACTTTAATTGCCCCCTGACGAAAATTACTTAAAGCCTTTTCTCTTGCAGTTTGTGATTTGTTGCCATGAATTGCCGCAACAGTGATTGATTCCTGGGCTAAATAATCAACAACTTTATTAGCGCCATGTTTAGTTCGAGAAAATACCAAAACACTCTTAACTTCTTCCTTAATAACAATGCTTTTAAGTAATAATTTTTTATTGGCCTGATCAACAAAATGAATTCTTTGATCGATTTTTTCAACTGTGGTTGCTTGTGGCGTCACCTCAATTGTTACTGGATCCTTTAAGATTAATTGCGCCAAACTTGCAATATCTTGCGGCATGGTTGCCGAAAAAAACAAAGTTTGTCTTTTAACCGGCAATTTGGCAATAATTTTTTTGACATCATTGATAAAACCCATATCCAGCATCCGATCCGCCTCATCCAAAACAAAAACCTCTAAATTAGCAAATTTAATATAGCCCTGATTCATCAAATCAAGTAATCGACCCGGTGTTGCAATCAAAATATCAACCCCTTTAGACATCGCCCTAATTTGCGAATTTTCACCAACCCCACCAAATATTACCGTATGTTTTAAATGCAATTCCTGCCCATAAATAGCAATATTATCAGCAATTTGCGACGCTAATTCTCTGGTTGGCGTTAAAATCAAAGCCCGAGCATGATTTGGCTTAAGTGGATTTTTAGAGTTAAATAAATTATCCAAAATCGGTAATGCAAACGCCGCTGTCTTCCCGGTCCCAGTCTGCGCAATCCCTAAAAGATCCCGCTTAAGCAGCAAATGCGGAATCGCTTCACTTTGTATCGGCGTAGGCTTCAAATAACCCTTCTTTGCTAATGAATGAAGAATAGTAGCGCTTAAATTAAATTTTTTAAAATCTGTCATATATAATTTTTTGTTAACGAAAGAAAAACCAATAGCAAAATCACATCTTTAGTGATATTGGCACATTTGATCTATGAATGAGGTATGAATTAATTTCTGAAGAAAAACTGTAATTGCTGATCAACCTTAAGGACCTCTAATTTGTCTAAAGGTGGTTGATAATATCAATAACTTTAATAGTATCAAGAAGAATAATTTTATTTGCTTTTCTAGCCTCTGATGATTTCAGCAGGTTTATCATGATTCTCAATTTTTTTAACATGAGTTGTTTTTTTCTGAATCTTCTTTGCCTTATCTGCATCAATCAAAGCCTTATCTTTTGCTACTTCTTCAACTTCCTGATTATTAATCTTACCTTTAAACTTAACCGATGATGATATTTGCACCAAATCATTTAAGCCTTTACCTTTAATAACCGCACTTGCAATAATATTGCATTTAGCCACCGCATCCTTATCTGCCTTGGAAAGCTTTTCTTCTTCTTGCTTGGTCATTTTACCATCCGGACCTGGCTCTTTATATAAACCGTCAAGAATAACTATCTCACCTTTTTTATATGGGGTGCCATCATCTTTACATGACTTACCAGCAATCGTATCATCATCGCGTGTTGCTACCTGAACCTTAACATAAAGACTGCTACCGGTCACATTAGCATAAATCACATTATCCTTAAAATTACCACTTTCATCCGCTATGCAAGTAATGCGAATATTATTTGTATCTCCATCTTTTTGCCTAGCAATCGAATATCCCGATCCAAGATTAATCGGCGCCGGACCAGGTTTAGAAATTAAATCTTCTAATGATTTTTTATTATTGCCATCAGGCAGATTGAACTTCTTTAAAATGGCTTCTTGAGTATCCTCAGTATTAATTACCACCTGTTTGGAAGCTGTCACGATTTCTCTTTCTTGTTTTCTATAAAACACGCTTAGCGACTCTTCTGGTGAATCGCCTTTATCTATCGACGAACCCTTGCTTGCCTCAGCCGTTTTGGCTCGTGCTTCATGTATCAATTTTATTTTGTCATCTTGCTGCTTCATATAATCATAAGAAACAAAATTCACCGACACCCGATCTTTTTGCGCTATTATCACCCGATAATTATTACTATCAAAAATATAAGAAATTAAAGCTTCATGCATCTTACCATCCAGACCCTTAGTTTTACCACCATCCCACTTAAGATTAGAGGCCGCGTTAATCTGCTTTTGCAACTCTACACCTCCTTGATCATAAAACTCAATTGGCAAATGTTTGAGCGTGTCAATTTCTGTGGCCTTATTAGCAAATTCTTTCTTCATCTCTTCAGGACTTCTGTTACCTTTAAGTTCAGGAATTGATAAATTAAAACGGTCGATTTTTTGTAGATTGTCTTTAGCTTGATCCAGTCCAATTATTGTTGTGTCTATAGATTTATTATCACGGCGCACTATAATAGACAGAGCTTGCTCTTGCTCAAATTTATCTGTTGCGTCAGTCGCCAGCCCTTTCTCTGTTTGTTTAGGATATTCAATGGCATTCGAAGGCAAAATATTATGATCATTTAAAAGATCAGCAAATGGTTTCAATTTTATCAACGAATCTCGATATTGCTGTTCTGGCGGTAAATTATTGAGGATAATTATCAATGCTCGCCCTACATATAACGGGTCTTGCCCTTCTTCTCTCATAACACCAGTTACCAGAGCTAATTGATGCATCAGAATTTTAGGATCTATTGTTGAAGCATGGGCATAATCCACAAAATTAGAAGTCGCCTCATATAATCTTTGCTCACTTAGTCCAATATTTGGAACCAAATTTTGATGTTTTATACCTTGAAATAATTGTAACGACAAATCGCTTTGGTCAGAAGCAGCATCATCTTGATCAGTCCTCACTATTTCGCTCCCAACTTGTGTTGCGAGTTGAGATGTTAACCCTTGATTGGACTTACCACTTGCCAATATAGCTTGTTGTGCTTGTTGAAGTGTTTGCACTGCTAATGCACGATCTGTTTCTAAGGTTTGAAGTTTTTCCTCTGTTTGTTTATTTTTTTCTGCGAGAGCCAGATTTTGTTCCTCCAAAGTTTCAACCTCTTGATCAATCTTAGATCTATGGTTTTCTTGCTGGGAAATTAAACCTTGTAATTCAGTATTAAATTTAGCTACCTCAGCATTCTCAGGATTATTATTTGAACAATATATAACTAATTTCTTGCAAAATTCTGGAGCATGAAGTGACAATATTGCTTTAAAATTGTCATCATCTTGAGCGCGCTCAGCGACTAATTTCCAAATGACAGGTCGAATGTTTGATTGATGAGAATAACCATTTAATATGTTTGCAGCTCCTATAAGAGCCTGCCGTCTTTCTTCTGGATTTTGTTGCTTTTGCGCTTCATCAATTCTATCTAAAACAAACTTATATTGTTCAATTCTCGGCTTAGAACCCCCAGTTTTAGACGCCTCCTCATATTCTTGCAGAAAAAATTCTTGTGTCGAAGGGAGTGTTTGAGTCTTAGGATTGCCAAGACTTGACGCTGATTTTAAAGAATCAAGCTCTATCTTTAATAATTTTGCCGCTTCCATAAACCCACTTATCAACTTCTCTGATTCTGACTCTTCAACTTTTTGCATGAAATCTTGAGTAATGATCAGATTTACGCCTGCCATGCTTTTTAATTTATCATCAGTAGTATCACTTTTTAATATTTGATGCTGAGATGCTTGATATGTTTTTACAATTTCTCTAGCTTCTGTGCCAAGAAGCAAATCCGGATGCTTTAAAACAATTTTACTAATCTTGCTTAGCAATTTATTATGCCCTTCAAGCAATGATTCCTCGCTACTATCTTGCAAAAAATCAGATTCATGATCCTCTACCGATAATTCTTGCCTTAATTGATCAGGCAATTTTGCTTTAATTGCCTTTAATTGATCAATGTTTTTTTCAAGAAACTCTATTCTTGTTCTGTCATTTATTAATGGCTTCTCATCCAGCACTAACGGTTGTGATTTCGTCAATTCTGCGATTTGTAATAGCAATCTTTGGTTTTGGGTTGTTAACGTTTCTAACTCACCTGACTTTAGATCACGCTCATCTGATAACTGCTTTTGAAGATCATTTATTATTTCTTGTTGATTTTGTTGCGGTAAATCTCGTACTACATCTTCTGTAAGTCGAGTATCTCCTACCTTAGCTTTATTTGCAATTCGTCGCGCCTCCTCCTGCTCACCACTCAAAAGACTTTGTAATTTTGCATTACTTGCCGCTAGATCATCATTTTCCGCAGTTAATCCATTTATTTTTGCAGTTAATCCATTTATTTTTGCTTCGAATTTCGATAAGCGTTGTTGCAGATCTTGATTTTTATTAAAATGGTCTTCAAACTCTTGATTTTTCTGATGCTCTCTATTTAGATCCTCTGTATATTTAGCTTGTTGCTGTTGCGACAATTGTAATTTTTCTCGAAAATCATCTCTTTGTGCAGTTAATTGCGAAATCTCTTTTCTAAGACCATCCTCGGTAGATTTACTTTCGGTTAGTAAGTTTTTTTGATCTGATTTAAGTATTTGATTTTCAGTATTTAATGACTGACTCTCATGCATCATATTCTGCAGATCCGTAACTATATTTTTAAGACCTAATACTTGGTTTCCTAATTCTTGATTCTCTGATATTAATTGTTGACCAATCTCTGCAACAACCCGCAAATCTTCATCTTTTTGATTTACAACTCCATTAAGATATTCCAACATATCATCCTTGCCATAATGCTTTTGCCATAAATCAACCACAAGAAGACGCTGTTCTGGCGTCAATTGTTCTGCTGTAGATTCAGTAAAACCTAATACTCGTTGTTCTTCTTGCTGATTTTCACTATGCTCCTCTCTTCTTAGAAGCTCTACAAACTGCTTATTTTTGAGAATAGCATCCACGAATTCACTAGGAATTTCAGATCGCTGTACAGCGTGATCTACATTTTCTACTTCTTGCAAATCTGGTTTTATTCCCCGATCACCTAAACCACCTGGAGCTGAATTTCTTCTTTTGAAGGGCTGCCTCATAACTAATTATAAAATTAAATCGAAGAGTATTTTAGTATATCAAAAACTACCTTGGACCCAAGAAAGCTAGACCACCATAAGGGATGAGAGATATTCTATTTGAATCCTAGTTCAAATAGTAGAGGCGGTGTTTACCGGGCCACGACCCGATATAGTGACTGCCTCAATCTTAAAATATAAGGGACAATAGAAATGAATTCTCGGTCCACAAACGGTAGTCCAAGATTTAGGCTAGGAATTTTTGACTTTATTTGCAAGCTTTTCTATTGAACTAACGATATCATTAATTTTTTCGCTGATTTTGTCATAGGCTTCAAAAGAGGAGTTGGTGGAATTGTTGCTTGATTTACTTAGGAGTTGGGAGTTAAAATTTTGTTCTAAGGTCTCAAGTTGGACTTTTAACTTGGCAGCTTCCTCACTTTCCGCGGTTTTGCTTTCTAGCTCGTCTTCGATGGCAATAGCACATAAAACCAATAGCATTTTTTCTTCAGCGCCGCGCATTAACAAAGAAAGGTTATTGACTCTTTCATTAACTTTTGAAGACAGGCTGATTAATTTTGGTTTTTGTAATTCCGGACAGTCAATCTTATATTTTGATTTGCCAATTGCAATATCGGTTATTGTCATATTCAGCTGCTTACAGGAATGATCTATTAACTGCTGCAGGAATGGTCAATTAAACCATTCCTGGCAGAACAAAAATAAGTAATTTTAGCAACTAACAACTTATGCAGTCTTAGCTTTTACTTTCTTGCTTTCTTTAACGATTTTAAACTCTTCAAGCCGGCCTAATTTAACTAGCTTGCTTTTGATTTTACTACGATATTTCTTAGCAATATCAGTTAATTTTGAGAAACGATAATTAACCAAGAAATTATCGATATTACCAAATTTATTGACAGTTCTAAGTGAAGAAGCAGCAAGTCTGATATTAATATCAACTCCCAAAACCTCACTTCTAAATGACATTTCTTTTAAATTAGGATAGAATTTTCTTTTGGTTTTGCGATTAGAGTGCGAGACGTTATTACCGCTCATAACTCCAACTGCAAGCAAATCACATTTTTTAGACATCTTTAATTTTTAACAATTTTTAAATTTAAATAAATTAGCCCTGAGTACAATCATAAGTACTTTTGCCAGTAATTGCAGAAACAATTGTGGCGGCACCAAACATTGCAGCAATACCAGCAGCAACACCGATCATCAAACCCCAAGAAACTTTACCAGTAAAAAAGCCAACTCCGATCGAGATAATTGCAAAAGCGGCAAAAGCTTTACCAGCATTACCAGTTACAACCCTTTGAACGTTACACATCACATCAGCCAATACGTTGCTATTTGCTGTGTTACTAATAGTTGAGCCTGACTGCGCTAAGGCGTCCTTAGTACCAAATGATATAATAAATAAAGACATCAATAATGTAAAAGAAGACAATAATAAAAGATTCTTTAGAGATCCAGTTTTCATGTTTTATTAAGTTTTAGTTGCTAAAATTTTTAGTAAATAAATAACTTGCACTTAAAATAAAATATCAAGTTGGAGGTTATTTATCTATTAGTTCTTTTTCAAAATCAAGTAAAATCTTATTTGTGTAAATTATTTTTATACCAAATTCGAAAAAATAAAAAAAATGGTTGACTTTTGTTCAAGACAATATGTAGAATCGCCGCTTCTTTTTTGTTTCGCGCCTTATTTGAAAATCCTCAAAAAGATAGTTGGTGAACGATAATCAATAAAAAAGCTAAAATAATTAATTGATAATATATGACAAAAACTTACGTCGCTAAACCAAGCGAAATTGAAAAAAAATGGTGGTTAATTGATGCTGAAAATCTAGTGTTAGGAAGGGTTTCAACCATAGTTGCAAATATCCTACGCGGTAAGCATAAAGCAACTTTTACTCCTAATATTGATTGTGGCGATTATGTAGTAATTGTTAATGCTGAAAAAGTAAAACTTACCGGCAAAAAAATGGCTGATAAAACTTATTATCGCCATACCGGACATCCAGGTGGCATTAAATCACAAAATCCAAGACAGATAATTGAAGGTAGCTTTCCGGAAAGAGTTCTTGAAAATGCAATTACTAAAATGATGAGCCGCGGACCATTATCAAGAGACATATTGGGAAAATTATATATTTATAAAGGTGCTGAACATCCTCATCACGGTCAAAATCCGCAAAAAATTGATATTGCTTCAAAAAATAGAAAAAACGTCAAAATATAATATTAAAATTAAAAGATAATTATGCCTGTAGTTAAAGAAACAATAATTGAATTAAAGGAAACTGAAACCTCTCCATTACTAATTAGAGAAAGAAAAGTCGATGCTTTGGGTCGCTCTTATGCAACTGGCAAGAGAAAAAATGCCATTGCCAGAGTATGGATCAAAAAAGGCAGCGGTAAAATTGAGGTTAATGAAAAAGAAGCCAGAAATTATTTTGGCCGCGAAATTCTATTTAATATTATCAACCATCCAATACTTGCCGTTGGTTTAGAAAAAAAATTCGACATCATCGCCACTGTTTGTGGTGGTGGCTTAAGCGGACAAGCTGGTGCAGTTGCTCATGGTATCAGCAAAGCCCTAGTCCTATTTGACCCTGAAACTCACAAAACTCTACGTAGCAAAGGCTTTATAACCCGCGATTCTAGAATTGTCGAAAGAAAGAAATGCGGCCTCAAAAAAGCTCGTAAAGGACAAACTTATCGTAAGCGTTAGAAATTATTGGTTAGCTTGATTTAAAACTTTTAGCTAAAAAATGTTTATAGTTAGTTTAACTTATATAAAACCACTCGAAATTATAGACCAAATCAGGCCTGAGCATATTGAGTTTTTAGATAAATATTATGCCAAGAATATTTTTTTAATTTCTGGCGCTCAAAATCCTAGAATTGGCGGTATTATTATTGCTTACGGAGTAAGTAAGGAAGAGTTAAAATCAATCCTAGAAGAAGACCCTTTTTTTATAAAAAAAGCTGCTAAATTTGAAATCACCGAATTCAATCCGACTAAATATAATCAGTGTTTTAAAAACTTTCTGTAAATGATTAGCAAATCCAAAAAAAATACTAGCGACATTTCAAAATCAAATCAGCAAAAAACAATTGCCATTGCCAGTGATCATGCTGGTTATGAATTAAAATCTTTTTTATTATCAGAGTTACAAAATCTTGGTTTTAGATTAATTGATTTAGGTACTTATAACGCTGATAAAAGTGTTGATTATCCTGATTTTGCTAAAAAATTAGCCAAAAATATTATTGCTAAAAAATCTGATTTTGGAGTTTTGATTTGTGGCAGCGGAGTTGGAATTTCAATTGCCGCTAATCGCTTTAAAGAAATCCGCGCTGCACTTTGTGGCAATATTAAATCAGCAAAATTAGCCAGAAATCATAATGATGCTAACGTAATTTGCCTTGGTGCAAGATCATTAAAAAATCAAATGGCGCTAAAAATAGTTAATGCCTTTCTTAATGCTGATTTTGATGGCGGCAGACATCAAAAAAGAGTGGCAAAATTGAGCTAATTTTAAACCGGTAAAAATATTGTCAGATCTCTCTAAAGCTAAAATCATCAGAAGTTATGGCAGAATCAAAAGCCGTAAATTAAGCGACAATAAAAAGCTGCTACTTGCTGAAATACTACCACTCTACAAAATTGGTGACCAGCCTTTAAATGATTCCAATCAGAAAAATATTTTAGAAATCGGTTGTGGTTTTGGCGATTTTTTATTTACCAAGGCTTCAAATAATCCTGATATTAATTTTATTGGCTGCGAACCTCATATTAACGGTGTCGTTAATTTGCTTGCAAAATTAAAATTACACCCTCTTGATAATTTAAAAATCTCACAATTAGATATTCGCATTTTACTTGCCAAAATTGCTGATTTATTTTTTGATGAAATCTATATTTTATTTCCCGATCCCTGGCCAAAACAAAAACATTATAAAAGAAGATTAATCAATTTAGAATTTTTGGAAATTTTAGCTAAAAAAATTAAAAAGGCTGGCAAATTAATTATTGCAACTGATCATGATGCTTATAAAACATGGATCTTATCCGCAATTTTAAATAGTAATTCTTTTGAACTGCTAATTAAAAATAAAAATGATTGGCAAAATTTTCCAAGCAATTGGACCGTAACCAAATATCAAAAAAAAGCAATTATTGAAGGCCGTAGGCCGGTAATTTTTAATTTAAAAAAATGTCAGAATTAATTACTAAATTGCCTGAAGTTAGAGGCTCTTATCGCGTCAATGCCGATTTATCAAAAACCAATTGGTTTCAAGTTGGTGGCCCGGCTGAAATATTATTTCGCCCCAAAGATAGTGAAGATTTGCGCTGGTTTTTAAAAAATATTTCTAAAGATATTCCAATTACCATTCTTGGAGTTGGCTCTAATATTATCATCAAAGATAGCGGAATTGCCGGGGTAGTAATTAAATTAAGCGGTGAATTTGCTAAAATTAACCATCAAGATGATATAGTTACTGTTGGCGCTACCGCTTTATGCTCAAATGTCGCCAATTACACTAAAAATGCAAGCCTTGCTAATTTAGAATTTTTAACCGGAATCCCTGGCTCAATTGGCGGCGCAATTGCCATGAATGCTGGCTGCTATGGCAGCGATATTTCACAAAATTTAATTTCTGCAACTGCAATTGATTATGATGGCAATTTAATTGAATTAAAAAATAGTGATTTTGGCTTTTTTTATCGCGGCAGTAAAATCGCCAAAAAATATATTTTTATCAGCGGCAATTTTCAAACTAAAAAATCCAACCAAGCAGTAATTGCTGCCAAAATTGCCAATTATAATCAAACCAGGCAGGACACCCAACCAATCAAAAGCAAAACCGGCGGCAGCACCTTCAAAAACCCACTTAATTGCGATAAAAGAGCCTGGCAATTAATTGACGAAGCCGGATGCCGGGCCTTAAGAATCGGCGATGCTGAAATGTCAAATAAACATTGTAATTTCATGATTAATGACGGCAATGCCACCGCCAGCCAATTAATCGAACTTGGATTAAAAGTACAAAAAATGGTTAAAGAAAAAACTGGCATTGAATTGGAATGGGAGATAAAAATTTTAGGAAAATAACAATTGGCAATTGCATAAATAAAATGTTACAACCAGTGTAACATTAATATTTTTTAATCATTACTATCTTTTAATTATGCCAACCATCAATCCTAGAGTTAATGTCACTTTAGAGCCGGAAATAGCGGCGATTATTAGCAATTTGGCAGATAAGTAGCAAAAGTCGTTTCCTCTTTGGCAAAAGAGCTGATTTTAGAGGCTTTAGAAGCAAGAGAAGATATTTTTCTATCACAAATTGCCGCAATTCGTGATTATGGCACCAAAAGAACCATCAGCCATAAAAATGCCTGGAAAATAGCTATATAATTGAATATCTTGCAAATATAGTTAAGCAAGAGCTTCCAAAGCTCAGTAAATCAATTAGGCAAATCATCAAAAAGGCAATTGAAGAAAAATTAGTGATCAATCCAATAATATTTGGTAAAACCACTACGTTTCAGCCTAAAAGAACATAGAAAGATTGAGAATCGATGATTATCGCGTAGTATATAGAATCGATAGTCAAAATAATAAAGTGATAATAATAGCAATCAAGCATCGAAAAGAAGTATATGAAATAGCCAAAGATAGAGCAGTTTTAGTAGCTAAACCCCAATTTTCCAAATATTTTTTTCTAAAAAGGCTTCAATAGTTTGACGATTGGCTTTATTTAAGAGATTGGAATGTGATAATTTATTATCTTTTGCATATTGGGATAGAGTAATAATTTTTTTGCCGTCTAGATATGCTAGTCTTTTATAATAGCTATTAGTTAAAGCTTTCCCTACTATTTCTTCCATGATTTTAGCGGTACCTTTGCTATCAAACTCCTTAAATGCCTCATAATATTTTTTTCTATCAACAAATTTAATATTGATTGGCACATAACCTTCCCTGATCAGCAAATAATTATTAATCACTCTACCGATTCTGCCATTACCATCAACAAAAGGATGAATATGCTCAAAAGTTAAATGTAATTTTGCTATATTCTGGATGATATTTTGATTACTGAAGCCACGATATTTTACTAACATTTTTTCCAAAAGCCCAACCACCTCTTTAGGACTTGGCGCAATATGATTAGCAACCCTGACATATTCTTGTTTTTGCCTAAATCTACCAGCAATGTCATCACGAATATTGGTAATCAGCATTTTATGTAAAAATAAAATCACCTCAAAATTAAGCTCTGCTTCTTTGGCTTTTATTTCTATGTAAGATACCACTCGCGCTAGATTTTTGGCCTCAAAAATTTCTCTTTCAGAGATGAATCTATCTAAATCAATTTGTAAAAGTATTTTCTCAGTTTCCTCCAAACTAAGCGTATTATTTTCAATAGCATTGGAATTATAAACTTGTTCAGCAACCTCAACTTCAGAAATCATCTTAAGTAAAGCATCTTTACCAAAGGCTAATTTATGATATTTTCTGCGAAGAGCGTCGATTTTAGCAGTAATATTAAGTATTTTTACCATATATGTTTTGGTATCAATTATAAATCTGATTGGATTTTATATTTTATTCACGATTTTATCAATATAATCGTGAAAAACTAGCAAAAATTGTCACTTGTTCACGGTTTTGATAAGATTTTGATGAAAAGTAACGGCTAAATTTTATAGCCAATATGAATTGCAACGACTCCAAAATTTAGTTTTTTGTAGCTGGTATTTTTGAAACCGGATTGTTTGATCATATTTTCAAATTCCTGCGCCCTTGGAAATCTTCTGATGCTTTCAACTAGATATTGGTAGGACTCCTTGTCTTTTAAAACTAGCTCGCCAATTTTAGGGATTAATTTGAAGGAATATAAATCGTAAATTTTTTGCAGGAAATAATCATTTACTTGCGAGAATTCGAGGCAGATAAATTTGCCGCCCGTTTTTAATACTCTGTATGCTTCGCTTAGGCCTTTATTAATATTGGTAAAATTTCTGATACCAAAAGCAATAGTATAAAAATCAAATTGTTGATCTTGAAATGGCAGATTTTCACCATCCGCACAAGTAAAATTTAGATCCAAAAATAGATTATGATCAATTGCCCTTTGCCTGCCAATTTCTAGCATATCCTGGTTAATATCGACCAAATTAATTTGGCAATTAGCAGCTTCTGATTTTGATTTTCTTAGGATTTTAAAAGCAATATCACCAGTGCCGGAGGCAACATCAATTAGATTGCATGAGCTATTATGAGGAAAATTTATCTCTCTCATCATTTGACTTTTCCAAAGACGATGAAGACCCATACTCATCAGATCATTCATTAAATCATATTTGGTTGCAACATTTGAGAAAACTTGCTTTACTAAACCACTCTTTTGCTCAAGAGCTACCGTTTTAAATCCAAAATCTACCTGATTGTTATTTTTTTCCATGAAAAATTCTTAAATATTATAAAATTTAAGTACCGCCTGCCTGATTACAACGCCGGCCTCTACCTGGTCTAAAATCAGGCTGATTTTTTTATCATCAGCTAATAAGGAAGAGATTTCTACTTCGCGATTAATTGGGCCTGGATGCATTACGAGCGCATCTTTTTTAGCAAATTTTAGCTGCTGATGAGCAAGGCCATATAATTTAAAATATTCACTTAAGGATGGCAGATAGTCACTAGTCATTCTTTCTTGCTGAATTCTAAGCATCATCACCACATCGACGTCCTTAATTCCAAGCGCTAAAGATTCATATAATTCAGCATGGTAGTTATTCTTCAGCCAATTTTTATAATCCTTGGTAATTAAAGTGGGGGCGGTAATAACACGGATTTTAGCACCGAATTTATTCAATAATTTGAGGTTAGAGCGCGCCACCCTTGAATGTAAAGTGTCGCCGCAAATAGCGATTGTAAGATTTTTTAACTCACCCTTATGCCGCTTGATCACAAAACTATCAAGCAAAGCCTGAGTTGGATGCTCATTGGTACCATCTCCAGCATTAATTAACGGACAGCTAAAATATTTTTCAAGTAAATTAAAAATGCCACTGGCATTATGACGACACACCATAAAATCAGGATTCATGGCATTGATAGTTTTGGCAGTATCAATAATACTTTCGCCTTTTTTTAATGAAGATAAAGCAATATCAATATTAACCACCTTGGCCCCGAGGCGCTTAGCAGCAATTTCAAAAGAAGTACGGGTGCGGGTTGAATTTTCAAAAAAGAGATTAACTAATAATTTATTATTTAATTCTTTTTGATGATCATTTTTTGCCTGATAATATTGTAGGGCCAGATCATGAATTTGATTGATTTCCTTAGTTGATAGATCGTCGATACTGATAAGGCTTCTTTTCATTTAGCTAGTTTTTTATGAGTTAAATATTGAAATACCTCTTCTAAATCAGGCTGATTAATTGCAATATCTTTAATCTGAAAATTATTGCTAATCACTATATGTAGCAATTTTTCAATCTCAATTTTTGCCGGATCGTAAGTAAGGCAGAATTGATAATCAGATAATTTTTTACTGTTAAAACCAACAAATATTTTGTCTAAATCAGCGGTAATTGGCGCTTTAGAACAAACAACCAGCTCTTTATTGCTGAGTAATTTCATCAGATTTTGCTTGCTGTCATTAGCAATTACCTGACCATGATTAATCACCGCAATCTCGTCGCATAATTCCTCAGCCTCTTGTAAATAATGGGTGGTAAGTAAAATAGTAATGCCTTTTTGATTAAGCATTCTAACATAATCCCAAAGTTGATTTCGCATCTCAACATCAACTCCGGCAGTGGGCTCATCTAACACTAATATTTCAGGACTGTGGACCAAAGCCTTAGCAACCAATAATCTTCTTCTCATCCCACCAGAAAGGCTGCGAGGGGTGGCATGAATTTTATCTTTTAATCCTACCATCTCAATAATTTCGTCGGTTTTACGATCTTTTTTTCTTACACCATAATAGCCGGCATAAATTTCTAAAGTTTCATAAACGGTAAAAAAGGGATCAATTATTAATTCTTGCGGCACAATCCCGATTTTAAATTTCGACATGGTTTGATTTTTATCAATATCAATATCACAAATTTCAACCTTACCTGAGGTTTTATTAACTAACCCTGCTAAAATATTAATGATGGTTGATTTGCCAGCGCCATTTGGGCCCAAAAGACCAAAGAATGAACCTTTTTTTATCTTAAGATTCACTGATTTTAAAGCATCTTTAGCAGCTACGTTAGAAGATTTTTGATAGGTCTTATTAAGATTTTCAATATTAATTGCTAAATCAGACATTGTTAATCAATGATCCCTTTTGATTTTAAAAGCTCTTGTAATTCTGAAGAATTGTACATTTCCTTAACGATATCACAACCCCCGATAAATTCACCCTTAACATAAAGCTGTGGAATTGTAGGCCAATCGCTAAATTCTTTAATTGCCTGACGAATTTCAGGATCAGACAACACATCAACAGCAATAAAATCTGCGCCTAATTTATTTAAAATTTGCACCACCGTAGCAGAAAAACCACATTGAGGAAAATCCTTATTTCCCTTCATATATAAAACTACATCATGATTGCTGATGGTATCTTTAATTTGTTCAAACATTTTATTTATTTTGTTTAATTGGTTAATTAGCTAGCCAAAGTTTTAAGCTGCATCGCATGCAACTCATCACCTAAGCGACCCTTAAGACTATTATTTACTATCCTATGCTGCTCAATACGATTTTTACCAGCAAAAATTTTATCAATTATGGTGACACTATAATGATTATTATCACCAACAAGGTCAATAATTTCAATTTTTGCACCCGGAAAGGAGCTGCTTAGAATTTCTTGTAATTGATTTTTTGGGATTGGCATATTTAATATTTTTTTGGATTTGATATTATCTTTTATTTTAATCCAAAGATTATTTGTTTTCAAGCCATTAAAACCTTAGGCTGAATTCAAATTATAGCGTTTAACCAAATTATTGACACTTTTAGCAAAAAGATTTTTCTTTTGAATTTATCTTTAAGCAATTGCAATATTCAGATCTTTCAATTGCTTAAAGATAAAGAGCAAAAGGGAAAGATTGAAGCTAAAAGTATCAATAATTTGGTTAAATGCTATAATCAGCGATAATGCAATAGCCTGATCACATCAGGATTTTGTACTACTTGACCAGGACTCAATTCTGAGCTATCAAGTTTTCTTTGATGATAAGCATCGTCAAAGAATTGCAGTTCAAACTGACAACTCCTCTTATAAGCCCCAAGCATTTTATTGCAAGTTTCTTTATCGGCCTCGCTAGCTAATTCATTAAAAATTTTAATTGCCTGCGCAACTGAATTACTAAAATCCTCACTTGAGTAAGTTTCAATCCATTTAGCATAAGGATTATTAGAATAAGGATTGCGGCAGTAAGATCTTCCTATTTGTTGATAAACAAAAAAACATGGCAATATTGAAGCTACACCAATTTCTAAAGAGCTATTTGCACAAGTATCAAGTAAATAACTACTATAACCAGTGGTTGCTGGAGTAACAAAGCCAGTTTTGTTAAAATTGGGATCTTCCTCTAGCATTTTATGCAGTTCCTGCTCAAACATTATGGTCTCATCGATATATTTTGAGAAATTCTCTTTATATTTTGCCGGCGCCTTAGAAGCAAGCGTTTCATAACAAGATTTAAGTTTTTTCAAATATAAATGATCCTGCTCAATATAATAACTAAATATTTTAGGACTTAAATTACCTCGCATCATTTCCTGATTGAAAAGGTGCTTGATGATTTCTTCACAAAGACTTGAATTGCCCTCTACAGCTTTTAAAAATAATGTCATGATGCTACTGATTTAAATTTTAATGATTTTTAATTATCCAAATTATCAAATCTTTTTAGATGATAAGCATCATTCCAAAAATGCCATTCCAGACATGCACTTTTATAATAAGCAGTCAACATTTTCTGACGAGCCGCTTCATTGGTAGCATCTGCCAACTCATTAAAAATCGTAATTGCCTGATTAACCGCCACTCCAAAATCTTCACCCGAATAAGTTTCAATCCATCTGGCATAAGGATTATTAGCGGCAGAATTTTTTGCAATCAATAACCCAACATCGCGATAAATGGCAAAACATGGTAATATTGCAGCTACCGCCACCTCTACTGACTCCAGCGTGCAAACACTAAGCAAATAGCTGGTATAACTAATAGTTGCCGGGGTAATTAACCCAGTTTCCTTAAAATTAAAAATTTTCTTAAAAAACTCATGCACCATCTCTTGCTCAACCACAAAAGTATTATCTGCATATTTTAAAAATATTCTTGCATATTTTAGTGGAACCTTAGCTGCAATCAAAGCATGGCAACGCGAAAAATCCTGCAAATAAAGACTATCCTGCTCTACATAATAGGCAAATTTATCACGATTTAAAGTACCGCTGATTAACTCTTGATTAAAAGGATGAGCAGCAATTGCCTGATAAATATCAAAAGATTTTTCAGAGGCCTTTTGGAATAATGTCATAAATTTATTTTTTAACTTAAATCGCTGTTTTTTATAAATCGAGAAAGTAAGCAACCAAAGATCAGCAATAAGGCACCAAGAAATGAGGCTACAATATTGCCCTGATTAAAATTGCTGGCGATATTAACAATGCTGCCAAAAATCGCAACCCCAATTAAACTGCCAATTTGTCGGCTGGCATTAAAAGTGGCAGAGGCTACTCCGGATTTATTTTTGGGCGCAAAGGCAATTATCGCAAGAATTGCCGCTGGTACTGTAAAAGTAGTACCAAATCCGATACATAATAAGGGCAAAATTATTAAAAAATAAGCATCAAATTTCATAATTATGATTAGAGCCATCATCAAAAATCCCAAGGCTCCAACACCAAGGCCAAGCATCATTACATTTCTTGAACCATGACTACCGGCTATTTTGCCACCAAAATATGAAAATAAACCATTACCAATAACAATTGGTGTCATGGCAAGTCCGGTTTTTAATATCGAATAACTCTTAATAACTTCAAAATAAATCGGCAAAATAAATAGCTCGCCATAAAAACCAAAACTAATAATCATGCCAATTACAATTACAGCAGTAAAATTAGCTGATTTAAAAAGCTGCAAAGGCAGCATCGGGTAATTGCTGTTAATTTCAATTATTATGAAGCCAATTAAACTCAAAATAAAAATGGCAAAACCGCATAAAATTATTGGCGATAGCCAGCCTTCCTTACCCGCCTCAATTAAAGTAAAGGCTAGGATTGCCACCATTAAAACCGAAATTATTTGCCCCAAAATATCAAAATGCCCTTCTCTATGTTTGGCCACAAGATTAGCGATATAATTTTTGGTTAAGATAATACCAATTAATGCAATTGGCATATTAACAAAAAAGACACTTCTCCAACCAAAATAATGAGTTAAAACTGCACCAAGAACTGGACCTAAAGAGCCCGCAACCCCTGCTAAACCAGCCCAAATAGCTATCGCTTTGGAGCGAGTTTTGTGATCAGTATATATTGAGCTAATTAATGCCAAGGACGAAGGTACAATTAAGGCAGCGGACAGGCCTTGAAATAATCGCGAAATATTTAAAAATAAAAAATCAGGAGCAATCCCGCAAAAAGCCGAACTCACCAAAAATAACAAAAACCCCAAAATCAAAATATTTTTAGCACTAAAACAATCAGCAAGACCACCAGCCGACAATAAAAAACAGGCAAAAGTTAAAGTGTAGCCATCAACTACCCATTGCAATTGTGACACCCCACCCTTTAATTCTATTGCCAAAACCGGCAAAGCAATATTTACCACCGTAACATCCATAATAACCATAAATATGCCAATAGAAAGAGCGATTAATGGTAGATGCGCAGTAATTTTTGATTGTCGTTTCATGATTTTAAGATTTCTTTAAAAATGCCATTTTACTGTAGGGAGAAAAAAATAAAATACTAATCTTGATTAAGCAATTATACCAAGTCTCATCTTTGGATGGCTATTATAAGCAAAATATTTTTGAGAAGAAAATTTAATAAAAAAGTCAATCTATCAGGATAGATATTGGATTTTTTTATTAAATTTTATTCCAAAAAGATGAAGCTTACATAGTTATCCAAAGATGAGACTTGGTATAAAACATATTTAATTTTATCGAAGCAAAGATTGCCAATTCTAAAACAGATTTTTTGAATTAATTTTGTTGCAGTCAGCAAAGAGTCTAGAGTGCGTTCTTTGAGCAAGTCTTTGTTTTCTTGCTTAAATTTAGCTTCTGACAGTTTAACTCCGTAATGCCCCGCTCTTCACAGGGCGCTTCTTTTCTACGCATCTTTCTTCTCCCCCTTGCCTTTGTGAGAGAGAGGAGTATTAGCCATCTACTCCTTAGCCAATTTCTTACGCAACCCCTCCCAATAACTAAGCCTCTTCTTAACTTCCCTCTCAAATCCAAAATCCTTCGGCTCATAATATTTCGGACGCCCCTTCCTCACCAACTCGGCTGGAAAATATTCCTGCCCTGAAAAAGCATATTTAGTATCATGATCATAAATATACCCTCTAGAATAATCCTGCTCCTTCATCATCTTAGTTGGCGCATTTAAAATATGCTTAGGGGGATTTAAATAATTGCTATTTTGAGCCGCCTCAATTGCCAGATTATGAGCGATGTAAGTCGCATTTGATTTTGGCGCAGATGCCAAATAAATTGCAGCATGACTCAAAGCATAATCCCCTTCGGGACTTCCTAAAAATTCATAAATATCCTTAGCCGCCATCACCTGCACCACCGCTTCAGGATCCGCAATCCCAATATCTTCGGTGGCAAATTTTGCCATCCTCCTTAAAATATAATAAGGATCCTGCTTAGCAACCAACATCCTAGCCAAATAATAAAGCGCCGCATCCACATCAGAGCCCCGCAAAGATTTATGAAAAGCACTAATCAAATTATAATGCGTATCTCCTTTCTTATCAAAAATTGCACTCTTTTTATCAGCAATTTTTCTAAGTTGCTGCCCATCTAAATCAGCCTTAATTTTACTATTAACAAGCTCCTGACAAATATTTAACAAATAACGCCCATCACCACAAGCAAGATTAATCAACTCTGCCCTACCATCGTCATTTAAAGGCAATTTGCGACCAAGAAACCCTTCAACTCGATCGATTAATTTCTTTAAAGCATCATCATCAAGCGCCTTCAAGGTTAAAACCTTACAACGCGAAAGCAGCGCCGCATTTAAATGAAAAGAAGGATTTTCAGTAGTAGTTGCAATTAAAATAATTGTCCCATCCTCAATATAGGGCAAAAACAAATCCTGCTGCGTCTTATTAAAATGATGAATCTCATCAATCATCAATAATGTTCTAACATTTTGCCTAAGCCTAAATTCAGCATTTTGAAAAATCTTCTTAATATCCGCCGTCATACTATTAATCGCCGACACCATCACAAACTCCGCCCCCGAAATCCGCGCCAAAATCCGCGCAATCGAAGTCTTCCCCACCCCCGCCGGCCCCCATAAAATCAGCGAAGATAACGCTCCACCACTAAAACCCTCAGCCTCATCCTGACTCCTCCCAGACTCTAGCTTTTTTGACCCCATCACCAAATTCAAACACCCCCCTTCTCCAAGCAAATGCCCTTGCCCTAAAACATCCTCCAATCTCTGCGGCCTAATCAAATCCGCCAACGGCCGCAAAGCACCCCCTCGCCCATTTTTAGCGCTCTCACCAACCATAAACTCCATCTCAAATAACCCCTTTTGTATCATATCAATTTTTAATTTGAAGCCAGTTACCATTAAATAAAAAATTAACCAAGCATTTTACAAATGTTATAATACTTGCAATTTTAAAATTGAATGCTAGTTTTTGCGAGCTCTTTTTTAAATCAATTTCTTTTTAAAAAATCAAGGATGGGTGGCCGAGCGGTTTAAGGCAGCAGTCTTGAAAACTGCCGTAGGTTCATCCCTACCGTGAGTTCGAATCTCACCCCATCCGCCAGTTTACAGCGCTCGAACTTTTTGGGCGTGATTTTTCAAATTCCAAAACCACCCTCTGAACCCCAGTATTCATAGGCTTTAGCGCCTTTTAGGTGCGTGACACATGCGTACCTAGAGAATCACAAAATCACCGATTTTACCCCAAAATCTCCCTTTTTGTTCTCCGTTTCTCCGTTAGATGCGAACGTCGGTCGTCAAGGTACGCATGTCCAGAACCCTTGATTTTACTGGGTTCTTGCAAAGCCGGTCTTGAGGTTCGCTATTGGGGCGGAGAATGGCGCATGTACCCGCAGAACGAGAATTTTCTGCTGAATCGCACCTAATGTGGTAAAATTATACTAGGGAATCTTTAGGTTAATCAGTGAGTTATTTGGTTAAATTATAGCTTGAAATTAAACAAAATTAGGGGTAACTACCTTTTGAATTGTGGAAAGAGAATATGACTGATTTGATAAATTTATACCGACAAGCCGAAGATTATTTTTTCAGAGGTATTTCCTCAAAATGTTTGGATCTGGACGATGGCGCTCATGCTTATATGACCGGTGGCGCCGAACTCAATTTTATTTACATTACAAGAAACACAAACGTTCTCGACAAAATTTTAATCCAAGGAAAGCAGTTTTTCGACCAGGATAACCTTACTTTTGATGTGATCATTCCACAAGAATTGTGTACCCCTCAAATGGCAGATGTTTTAAACGCCATGGGTTACCCTCAGAAAAGCAAATCCGTTTCAATGATTGTGGAATTAGCGCGATTTGCAATGGACCAAATCGCCCGCGTTGACGATGAAACCGCGATTAAAGCGAATGATAATCAATTAAACGAGTGGATGATGCCATTGGTAGGTGCGTTTGAGTCTACTTTTGAAATTTGTAGGATCTATGCGGGTATCCATGAGAATGCCTTAAAACGGAATATTAATCTTCGCCATTTCAGCTTATACAAACAGGAACAACCAATCGCATCGATCACCCTGTCAATGCACGACAACACCATTGCAAGGATAGACGATGTGGGGACCCTGCCTGCGTTTCAAGGTCAAGGATATGCGAGCGGGCTCATGCGTTACGTGCTATCCGAAGCCAAAAAATTAGGCGCTCGCCATTGCTTTTTGGAATCCTCCGATTCAGGACTTGGAGTCTATCAAAAACTTGGGTTTGAAACCCTGTTTAAGAACAAACTTTATTCGAGGACAGCATGAGTGCTGATATTGGGGTACAAAGACAATGCTAGTAAAACCTGATCTCAAAGACGAAGAAATCGTCAGATGCTTACGGGATGCATATGAGCTGGCTATAGAGAAAGTAATTTTTCTGCCTATTGGCGCTGATTTCAACACAGCGGTTTATCGCGTGACAACCACTGACGGAGCAGACCACTTTCTTAAATTAAGAAGCGGTAAGTTTTTAGAAGCTTCGGTATCGGTGCCAAAATATTTGGCTGATCTGGGTATCAAGCAAGTGATCCCACCTCTTGCTACCAAAACAAAGCAACTTTGGACAAGCTTAGCATCGTTCAAAGCAATTCTGTACCCTTATGTCGAAGGTCGTAATGGCGTAGAAGCTAAACTATCAGAAGATCAGTGGGCTCAATTTGGTGCGGCCATTAAAAAGCTTCACAGCACCGATATTCCTTCATCAATAACAAAAGGTGTGCCAAAGGAGACATTCTCTTCTAAATGGCGCGAGACCGTCAAAGCATTTGTGATGCGCATTGAAAACGAAGCATTTGAAGAGCCTGTTGCTGTAAAAATGGCACTGTTCCTGAAATCAAAAAGTAGCGAAATACTTAAACTTGTGGAGCGCGCTGAAAAGCTTGCAATCACGATCCAAAAACAGCCCCTCGACTATGTTTTATGCCACGCTGATATACATGGCTGGAACTTAATTGTTGATAAAGAAAACGCCCTTTATATTGTTGACTGGGATACGCTAATCTTTGCTCCCAAGGAACGAGATCTGATGTTTGTTGGCGCTGGCATTTGGGATAGTGGCCTGACAGCCGCCGAAGAAGAATCACTATTTTATAAGGGCTATGGCCAAATAAAGATAAATCAGAATGCGATGGCCTACTATCGTTTTGAACGTATCATCCAAGACATCGGCGACTATTGTGAATACATCTTTTTGTCTGATGAAGGTGGTGATGATCGGATGCAATGTTTTGAACACTTGCAGCCAGTTTTTCTGCCGAATGGTGCAATAGAGAGGGCTTATGACTCTTATAATGCGAGGAAAATTTTATGAGATTATATTTTATAGGCGGCGCCAGTGGCAGCGGCAAAACGGCTGTGATGCCTCATTTGAAAGAGCTGCTGAAGGATGGTATCGCCGTTTATGATTTTGACGATATTGGCGTACCAGAAGGTGCTGATAAAAAATGGCGTCAAGAATCCACCGAAAAGTGGCTGCAAAAATTATTGAGCGAAGGCACAGACGCCTGCTTGCTGGGTCAAATTGTTTTGGGCGAAATACTAAGCTCCCCTTCAGCTAAAAAAATAGATAAAATCAACTTCTGTCTCTTGGATGTCAGCGATTTTGAGCGTATTAGGCGCCTCAAAAAGCGCAACACCTATGGTGTTGATCAAAATATGCTGAACTGGTCGGCTTGGCTTCGCATGCATCACCAGGACCCGCAATGGGTGTCACATGTTATCCAAGAAGATGCATCTAACATTATGGATTTTAACCGACTATCTGCTCTTAAAAGCTATGAAGAAGTTGCGAATGTAAAAATCCTAGATACAACAGAACTTGCTTTGCATGAGGTTGCAGGACAGCTAGCAGATTGGGTCAGATCATTTGATCTTGGGCCATTTCATGTTGCTAAAGTCCAGCCACATGAACTTAGTGTTATAGAAGATAAAATCACATCGTACAATAACAGCAAAGTACCCTTCATCCAGGAACAACATTTTATAAATTTAAATTTTTGTATAAAAGATGAGAGTGGTGTAATTATCGCAGGTATTACTTCTGTGATGTATTGTTGGGGTATGCTGTTTGTAGATATTTTAGCCGTAGACGAAAAACACTATAAAAATGGCCTGGGTAGTAAACTGCTCAGTCATGTAGAAAATGAAGCTAAAAAACTTGGGGCAACCCTGGCTCATCTAGATACCTTTGATTTTCAGGCGAAAGACTTTTACATCAAGCATGGCTATGAGGTATTTGGTGTTTTAGACGACTGCCCTAAGGGCCATAAGCGCTATTATATGAAGAAGGCTTTAAATTGTAAAAATTATGGTCAAACTGATTCATTAAAAGTCTTCGTAGATCATAACCCCAGTCAGGCTGATAATGATGCTGTTAGGGAAGGTCTCGTAACCGATTATGAGCGTAAAATGAATACGACAAGAGACAAAGAATTTTCAGTATTTTTGAAAAATGACTCGGGAGAAATTCTCGGTGGTATACAAGCACAGTTTGATAGTGAATCAGTCTATCTGGAAACATTATGGGTTGACCAAAAGCTCAGGAACCAAGGTTACGGTACAAAATTAATAAATGCGGCAGAGCAAGAAGCTGTTAAACATGGCTGTGTCTTTTCAACATTGGATACATGGGACTTTCAAGCCGAGGATTTTTATTTGAAAAATGGCTATAAACCTATGGGCGAGATAAAAAAATACTGGCGTGAACATTCAAGAATTTTTCTTAGGAAAGTATTATGATGACAGATTACAAATTATCTCCCGCTACAAGCGAAGAAGCAGAAACGCTCAATGATAAAATCAATGCTTTTGTTGCCCAGCAAGTTTCATTTCATGGTGATACTGAAGTTTTGAAAGATTATGTTATCAAAGAAGACGGCTTAATCATTGCAGGTATTAGAACTTGCTTTTATTTAGGGGAATGCTTGGCTATTAACGTGCTTTTTGTGGATGAAAGTTATCGAAATAAAGGATTAGGCGCTTTATTACTTAATCAAGTTGAAGCTGATGCTGGAGCTATGGGAGCCAAGTTGATCCATTTGGATACCTTTAATCACCAAGCAAAAGATTTCTATCTAAAGCATGGTTATGAGATTTTCGGTGTTCTTGAGAATTGCCCTACTGGACAAAAACGTTATTTCATGAAAAAAAATATTGTAGAAACCAAATGACAAAAACCCGTTATGTTTTTAAAACAGCTACAAATAGCGACCCAGTTGATATTTATTGGAGTGAAGCTCAAGAATGGTGCAATTTTGTATTATTCAGGCCAACCTGGTTGCCTGATAAGTTAATCGAAATATCAAACAAAATAAGACCTGAATCACCTGAAGAAGAATCTTCGCATCGATCAGAATTTAGTGATGGAAGCAGATCGCTATCCATAAAACAATTTTTATATGATTGGGCACCACCAGCATATGATTACCCGTGCTTATGGCGAAATGCAAAAATATCAACCCTAGAAAATACACCAACCCCAAAAGCTCATTTAATTGGAAATAATTATTTGTGGTTTGGCCTGGATTATAGAAGGAAACCAGCCGCCACCATTAACATGCTGCGCACGCAAATTGAGATTACCGCCCTACATGGTGCATTTGATGAGCAAGAGATCAAGCAGATAATAAGTGCACTGGTTCCCGCTGATAACAATGCAAAGGATCTGATTTTAGCTACAAGCTTTGCAGAGCTGATGTACAACCATCGCCATGAAATTTGCGCAAGCGATGTACCAACCAGTTATTTCAAACATATCAGAGATAAGTCTTTTCGCTGCTATCCGTTTGCTGCATCTTCATTAGATATAAAAACTAGCTTGCTGGGACATTGGCTTAAACCTGCAACAATTCAAGATTACAAGCTTGATAGCGTTTTCCTGTTTGGCAATGACCTTCAGAATATTCAAGAAACCGAATATTATTTTGAAAGCTTGATTGAACCAGGAGCCTACATCCGATTTCTCGTTACCCGCAGGGATACTAAGCATAGCATTCAATATCCACCCATTTTAGGTGATCAAGCTTGTCATAGTACAATCTACAAATTAAAAAATGGAGAGAACCTCTATCATGCGTGGTCTAAAACAAACGAATTTGGTTGCCATTCTTTAGTGTTTCAAACACAGAACGAAACCATCAATTGCATTGTTAAACCCGCCCCATGGACAACTACGCATTGGGCTGCCGAGCTTTGCCAGAATGTATTAATTCAATCTAAAACTATTCAATGGGCCGAGACGGCTCTGCAACAAACTAAACTTAATACAGAGACCGTTGTGCAAACGCCTTGGTCCAGCGTGATAAGAATCAACACGGGGGATGAACTTTTTTATCTTAAAACTACCCCAGCGCTTATTGCTTTGGAGTCTAAAATTATTCAACTTTTGCATGACCAATTTCGTGCACCGGTGCCTACCGTTATTGCACACAATCCTGAGTTACATTGCTTTTTGATGAAAGATGCCGGTACATCATTGCGCAGTATTTTAAAAAAGAAATTTGATACTGATTTGCTTTGCAAGGCAATCGAACAATTTACCGCTCTTCAAATAACGGTTGCAGATTATGTCGATGATTTTATTGATATCGGTGTTCCCGACTGGCGCTTAAACAAGATACCTGATTTATACGGCCAAGCGATTTTACAAAAAGATCTGTTGATGGCTGATGGGTTGTCTGAATTGGAGGTGAACGAATTAGAAAAGCTGCATCCAAAGATAACTGATTTATGCGCAAAATTATCTGGCTATGCCATTAAACAAACCATCGTCCAACCTGATTTTAATGACAACAACACGCTGATAAGCGATAACTCGCAAAATATTACCATTATTGATCTCGGTGAAATCTCCATCTCACACCCATTTTTTTCTCTACTCAATTGTTTACACCAAGTAAGGAAACATTATTTGCTCACAGAGGTTGATCATGACTATCTTCAGATCAAGCATGCCTGCCTCAAAAATTACATGAAGTTCGAGTCTGAAAAAAATGTGGCTGATGCTTTAGAAATAGCGCATGTTTTGTGGTATGTTTATGGGCTATTAGCTCACGATAGATTGATGCAAGCATGTGGGAGAGAGCAATTAATGTCATTTCAGCATGGGAAACTCAGTGAGATGTTGAAAGAATTGATAGCCGTATGCAAAACATATTGAGTATTAAATGTTTAACCACTTTATCAGCTCAGCATCAAAATTCTCAGACTCTTCAAATTGAGGTGTATGACTGCTTTTTTCAAAAATGCGGACGGTGAGATTTGCAGCATAATCACGATACGCTTCCCATAAATGAGGGGGATTAAAATAATCGTACCGACCAAGCGCAAGGAATATAGGGAATTTAATTGCTTTTAGCGTTTGTGCAGTATCGTAGTTTACAAACATGGATCCCCAGATTATTTCTGAACCTATGGGATTTACGTCTACATTTTCCCAAAGCTTTGATGCGTCAAAATTGTAGTCATACCAAAGCCTCGGCCCGAAGGCGAGCATACGCCTTACAAATGATTGATCGCCATTTTCAACAAATTTCTGCATACTAGTCGCAAATGCAGTTTTTCTTTCTGGGCATACTGATTCTTCAAAATACCGATCGGCCTCTTTATAAATTTCAGGTCCAGCTATGGGGCTTGAGGCAATCAATATGAGGTGGCTGATTTTATCTGGAAAGCGGCTTGCATATTCAAGAGCCATAAAAGCGTGAATTGAGTGTCCAATAAGAATAATTTTATCAACATCTAAAGATGCACGTACTACTTCAATATCATCGGTAATTTTATGGAGGCTAAAATCTGCTTCCACATAGCTTGGGTTACCTGGAGTAAAACCACGGGTATCAGCACATATCAACTGCAGTTTGTTTGCCAAGTTATCAGAAAAAGTACGCGGGTAATATTTGTGGCTACCGATTACAATGGCAGTTTTCCCACCCCCTAGCACTGCAGCCTTTAAGGAAAAATTATCAACATTAAATTCCAATACTTCATGAGTCAGCATCTTCTAAAACCCTTTTATAATGAATCATATCGTGGAAGACCGCAGGTAGAGAGGACATATTGCGATACCCATGTGATTTGTCTGCACAAAAACGTAATCCTTCGTGCTGTCTAACAAGATGCCACGTGCTATTTATTAATACCTCTATCTCACCGCTTGCAACAATAACATGTTCAACGACACCTTGTTGATGAGGTGGTGACATATGCTCGCATCCAGGAAGCAACTCTATAATAAAAACTTCAAAATCCAAAGATTCGTCATAGGCAAATATCGGCATCACCCTGATCTTATCATCTTTTGGATGCATTTGTTTCAAATGGCTACTACGATGAATAAAGTTAGGATCACTTGGCGTTAAATCCTCTACAAAAGAAGAAAATGACACATCAAAACCGCTCGCTATTTTCCAAAGCGTTGCAATAGTGGGGCTTGATTCACCTCTCTCAATTTGCCCAAGCATGGCCTTGCTAACCCCTGTTTTTTGGCTGGCAACGTCTAAACTCCAGCCACGCTGGCTACGCAGCGTTCTTAAAGTGCATGATATATTTTCAGCCAAGTTATCCAAAAGACTCACCTAATTCAAATGCATAAAAGACTTGTGCGTTATAGCGCACAGTGTTATAGTGTATTTATTGTGCGTCATAACGCACAAAATGTAAAGGTTAAAATTGGAGTGAAAGAAATGAACCAACCACTGACAAAAAGTGCCGAGACTGTGCAAACAGCGTTAGATGAGATAGGCGTAATATGCAAGGTTTTAGAACTTCCAGGTAGCACAAGAACGGCAAGTGATGCTGCTTCAAGCATTGGCTGCGATATTTCCCAAATTATAAAATCACTTGTTTTTAAAACAAAAAGCACCGACAAACCCATTCTAGTATTGGCATCAGGTCCAAATAAAGTAAATGAAAAGCAACTAGAATTTCATGTAGGAGAAAATATCGTTAAAGCTGATGCTGATTTTGTCAGGAAAACAACAGGTTTTGCTATCGGTGGCGTTCCACCTATCGGTCATAAAAATCCCATCCACCTGATTTATATAGACCAAGATCTTATGGTGCTTGATGAAGTATGGGGGGCCGCTGGCACACCCAATGCGGTATTTTGCGTGAATAGCAAAGACCTGCCAAAAATCACAAAGGGTAAGGTTATCTCAATATCAAACTTGGAACATAATTATGACAACTAAAGTTTTTTGGCAAGATCCTTATTTAACTGAACTTGAAACGACTATAAAAAAGATCCATGGAAATCAGATCACATTAACTGAGACAATTTTTTATGCTTTTTCAGGAGGACAAGAAAGTGATGCAGGTACGATAGGTGGTTATCAGGTTCTAAAAGCTAAAAAAGATGGCATGGAAATTTATTACACCCTTCCAGATGATCATAAACTGAATGAAAATGATGTTGTGAAGGTAGTCATTGATTGGGAAAGGCGCTACAAGTTAATGCGCCTACATTTTGCAGCTGAGGTTGTTTTAGAGTTAGTATGCCAAAAATTTCCAAATATAAATAAGGTTGGCGCACACATCTCTCAAGACAAAGCGCGTATTGATTTTGCCTGGGATGGCAGCATATCACCTGTACTGATCGATATTCAAAATTCTGCTCAAGCGATCATCGATTCAAATCAACCGATCATCAGCGCCTTTAGCGACGAGAGCACTGAAAGAAGGTATTGGAAAATCAATGAATTTTCATCTGTGCCTTGTGGTGGTACGCACATTAAAACGACTGGAGAAATAGGCGTTATAAGATTGAAAAGAATCAATCCTGGCAAAGGCATTGAACGAATCGAAATTTTTGTTCAAGACCAATTTTTAAATATAATGGAGGAAAAATGACTTTTGAAAATAAACTTGTCATCGTAGTCAATAAAGATATTGATGTAGGTGTAGCCATGAATGCCGTTGCCCATGCTTCTTTTGCGATTGGAGCTTTACTCGGCGAGGATACTTGTTTCTTGCAATCCAATATTGATGCAAGTGGTAATGATTGGAAAGTATCTGGCATGCCTTACATTGTTCTTCGAGGCAAATCAAACGAAATCAAGAAAGCGGTTTTAGCTGCAAAGGAAGCGGGTATTACCCAACTCGCCTTTGTGGATAGCATGACCGGTGGTACCTATTTAGAGCAGATTGATAATATCGCCAAAAAACACCAAGATGAGCACGTGTATTATGCGGCTGTACTTTTTGGTCCTTATGATGCTGTTTCTCAAATTACTAAAAGATTTTCATTATACAAGTGAATCTAACACTTTCAGCCCAAACACTTCTTGTTGTTCGGACCAAAGCACCGGTACGTTATTCATCAAGTCAGATAATTTTAAATGCCTTGGCTGCTCACCAAATAAAATGGCCTCTTTTAATTTCGGTGCTAAAAAATTTAAACGCAAGATCAGCTGGACGTACTTGGCGGTGACATCGTAGCGCTCACATAATTCTTTCATGCCACTGCACTTGCCGGATTTTAATTGACGCTGCCATAAATGGGCTTTCACCAAGGCTTTTAGCAGCGTGAGATCGACGCTAGAGTCTTCCGATGCCGGTTGCACACCCTGTGGTGCTAATATCATTTTTCTGCCCCCGCGTTTTTTAAGCTTAAGCGGCATAAAAATTGAGACTTCTCCATCAATAGTGCTGGTCTGGATCATACTGTTATTGCCTCATCTTGCGTTTCTATTATTAAGCTTTGTAAACCGTACTGATTAATACGCACATCGATCCCTTCTGTGCTGACATAAACAGCACGGATCAGCGTGTGAATAATTTTTTGTTGCTCGATGGGGAATAAATTCTGCCATACCTTGTCGATGTCTTTGAGCAGATCAAAGACTTGGGTTTTATTCAGCCCCGCACCCTCTAAAAGCAAAGTTGTTTGGGCA
>CAZUPN010000008.1:0-931 GCA_964622015.1 uncultured Rhizobiaceae bacterium
TGCGATTAATGATGCAATCCTTGCCAAAAAAATGATATTTAATTGTCATATTTGTGATCTAAAAAAATTTAATTTAGTTAAATATTCTTGCGGGTTTTTAATTTTTACCAGGGAATCTTTAGAGGTAAAAAATGAATCATGTAATCTGGTTAGTAAAAATCTTAAGGCGGCGCCAATTAAAGCAATTGGTAAAAAATCTAATTCTGCTTTTGAAAATTTTCTAAAATTATTATAGCCAAACATTAAGGACTTAAATTTTTCCTGATCGAAATTATTATTTTGATCAAAACACCAGGCATTAATGGTGATAGCAAAATCATAAATAAAACTATCAGTTGCAGCAAAATAAAAATCAATTACTCCGCTGACTTTATTTTGGCTATCAAAGAAAACATTATCAGGAAATAGGTCGAGATGGACGGCGCCAGATGGCAAATTATACTGCCACGACCCGGTTACAAAATCTAAAATATCGGTAATTTGATCTTTTAATCCTGGTTGATATTGATTAAGTAAATCAGAAAATTTAGCAAATAAATTTTGCCAGCCCTCAACTCCTAAATCATTTACTCTGCTAAGTTTAAAATCAGCAACTGCAATATGTATTTTAGCAAGAATTTCGCCAACTTCAAAACAATGATTGGCTGTTATATTGTCATAATAACCATCAGCTCTTGGTTTTAAAATATCGCCATTTAAAAAGGTAACCAAAATCGATTTTTTGTGATTAATTTCGGTAATAATCTGGCCTTTATTTTTAGTTTCAATTGGTCTTGGACACACAATTTTATTACTCGCAAGATGAAGCTTGAGATTAACAAAAAACGGTAAATCATTGCCATTAATGCGATTTTCAAAAACCGTAAAAATAAAATTCCAATCATTAATTTTTAGCAAAAAATTTGAATTATCAATTCCTTCAACAATCTCG
>CAZUPN010000008.1:941-22728 GCA_964622015.1 uncultured Rhizobiaceae bacterium
AATTGATTAGAAAAACCATGATATCTTAATGATATTTTATTTAGATTTTGAGAACTTAATAGATAAATCTGAGAACGTTAATGCGAATGAATAATTAAAGATCTGGTAACTCTCCGATTTGATAATTTTTCGCTAAATGATTTGCAATTTCTTCAAAGCTAAATTTAGTATGAACTGCCATAATTATGAAGTTTTTTGTGATAGAGAAATAATTGCTAAAATCGCAAGAATACCAAAAACTATGTAAATCATTCCAAGTGGTAATTGATTATTGAATTTAATCGTTGAAACCAAAAAACTGCCAAGCGCCCCGTCAATCATCTGAAATGAAGAATAAACCGAGCCAGCAATACCCGCCCTATCCTTAAACATACTAATTGCTCCGGCGCTGCCATTAGCATAGACAAAGCCGGTAGCAAAAAAGAAAATTGCGACCGGAATCAATATTAATCCGACATTAATCAGCTCGCCAGCCCTAAGAATTAAACCAGAAATAATAAATAATATCGCGCCGATTTGTAACATTTTATCAGCGCCATATTTGGTAACCATTTTTGAATTACAAAAACTACCAATTGCAAGAGCCGCACAAGTAAAAATTGAACTATAGTCAAATATCTCCGGCGACATGGCAATCACCACCTTAAATAAATAAGCAGAAATGGTTATATAAGCAATGACTCCGCCAAGAGCAAGAGAGGTAATCAAACTATAGATGATAAAATTCCTGTTACTGATGATGTGATAATAAACATGAAGAATTTTACTAAATTTTGCCTCCAGCCGGTTATTATTATTGGTTTCCTCCAATTTGAAATAACAAACGGCAATCACAATTATTGCATAAATCATAATCAGGATAAAATTAAGCCGCCAAAATGCGTATCTTTCAATATAGCCACCAATAATTGGCGCAAAACTCACCGCAATCGCATAAAAAACCCCGATAATTGAGGATAATTTTGCCATATTTTTAACATCATGAATCGAATCTCTAAGAATTGCCCTGGTTATTGAAGAAGAGCTAAAGCCAAGGCCCTGCAAAAGACTGTCGATTATAAACATGTTAATTGACTGAGAAAAAATCGAAATCACACAACCAATTACAGCAACTAACAAACCTGCTAATAGCACAATTTTTCTACCGATCTTATCAGAAGATATAGCCGCATATAAAAGCTCTGATGCTAAAAGCAAATGCATAGCTAAATAATGCCATTTCTACCCGGTATAATGACAGCTCAAAACTTTTGGCAATTGATAATAAAGAAGGCACATAAATATCGCTTGCCAATTGCAACAAAGCTACCACTAAAACAATAAAGGTAATAATAAATGAATTCATGATTTTTTATTTATTATCATCTTCAAGCTGCTGATATTTTTGCAAATTTTGCGGCAAAGTAAAATTGGATTTGACATTTTTTGACCATTTTTGATTGGTTGCAACCCCGCCTCTTTTATGAAATGAATCGACCTTGTCGCTAAATTTTATTTGCGGCTGCTCATTTTTAATTTTGGTTGCTAATTCTAGGGTAAATTTAGCAATTTCGGGATCAATTTGGGTTTTGATTTGTGAGTTAAAAATTTGCTTAACATAATTGGTGGTATTAATAAAAAAATCAGTGACATGGCCAGCGTCAAAATCGCCCTTGCCGCAAATATCACGAGAAACACTGAGTAACTCAAAATATCTGGCAAATAATTCCGAGATAAATTGATGTTTGGGGTAAGATTTTAAAGCATCAACCATCAATCTTTTGATTTCGGCCTGCAAAGTCACCAAATTTGGCTTACGATCCTTCATATCAAAGCCGATTGCTCTACGAAAATCTTCATTTAAATTAAGTCCGCTTGAAAATTCAAGAGCATGCGCCATCTCATGAGCGATCACATTATGAAGCAATTGACGAATGATAATTTTTTGTGAGATTTGAGTATTAAATTTACCAAGAAATCTATTAAATACTTTATTTTGCTCAGTTAAATAACAACCAACATTAGTATCCCAATTAGTAACTATTCTGACTTCAAATTTCAGTTTTTTATTTTTTACTTTGGTTAAAATCACATCAAGGCCATCTTTAAAAAGCTCGATACGATATAAATCAGCGTAAAAACGGGCAAATTTATCATAATTATCAAGACCCTCAAACCAAAGCTGACCGCTTTCTTTAAAAATTTGCCTTATAAATTCCATAATTATTCTTTAGTTTTTTTAAACGGAATTGCGTAAAGCTCAAGTTTATGATCGATCAATTCATAGCCTAATTTGTGGGCGATTTTGGTTTTTAAATCCTCTAATTCCTGATCAAAAAACTCAATTACTTTAGAATTGGCAACATCAATTAAATGATCATGATGATGGTCATCTTCAAGCTTTTCATAATGGGTTTTGCCAGTGCCAAAATCATGGCCGGTTATTACCCCGATTTCAGCAAACATTTTTAGTGCCCGATAGACTGTTGCAATGCCAATATTAGCATTAATTTTGGTCGCACGGCGAAAAATTTCCTCAGTATCGGGATGATCACTTGCATCAGAAATAACCTTAGCAATTATTTTACGATTTTGCGTAAGTCTGATGTTTTTTTCAGCACAAAGTCGCTCGATTTTAGAAATTTCTGCCATAAAATTTAGTTATTTAATTGAATTTTTAAGTTGTTTTTATTACAAGCTAAAATATAATCAGCCCCAACATTATTCTCAACTCATTTAAAATCAAATGACAAATAAAAACAACCTTCAAATCCTTGGACAAAGAGACTATTATCTGACTTTCGATGATGTTTTATTAAAACCATCTTATTCGGAAATATTGCCCCCTGACACTGATTTAACCACTAAAATTACCAGAAATATCAAGCTAAATGTGCCGATAATTTCTGCAGCAATGGATACGGTAACTGAAAGTAGATTATCAATTGCAATGGCTGAAGCTGGCGGTATGGGCTGTATTCATAAAAGCTTCTCAATTAAAGAGCAGGCTGATGAAGTAAGAAAAGTTAAAAAATTTGAATCCGGAGTAGTGATTGATCCGGTGACCATCAATCCTGACCAAACATTAGCTGAAGCTTTATCTTTAATGAAGCAATATTCAATTTCTGGCATTCCGGTGGTCAAGAAAAACAGCAAAAAATTAGTTGGTATTTTAACTAATCGCGATGTGCGTTTTGCTAGTGACAAAAAGCAGCTGGTCAAAAGCCTGATGACCGATAAAAATTTAATCACCGCCAAGAGCAATATCAGCAAAAATGATGCTAGGGAATTACTCCATAAAAACCGCATTGAAAGAATCATTATCATTGATGATAATGGCAATTGCACCGGCTTAATTACCAGTAAAGATTTAGAAAAAACCAAACAATTTCCTCACGCCTGCAAAGATGAAGAAGGCCGCTTGAGAGTCGCAGCCGCAATTGGCATTGGTAGAGAAGCAATTAAAAGAGCAGAGGCATTGATTGAAATCGGAGTTGATGTTTTAGTCATCGATACTTCTCATGGCCACTCAAAAGGAGTAATTGAAACTCTAAAGGAGATCAAAAAATTCTACTCTCATCAAGATATAATTGCCGGTAATATTGCAACCGCCGAGGCCGCAAAAATGCTAGTTGATGCTGGCGCTGACGCGGTTAAAGTCGGAATTGGCCCTGGCTCAATTTGTACGACCAGAGTTGTTGCTGGCGTTGGTGTTCCACAACTTTCAGCAATTTTAGAAGTGGCTAGAATTTGTAACCAAGCCAAAATCCCAGTAATTTCTGATGGCGGTATCAGATTTTCTGGCGATTTAGCCAAAGCAATTGCCGCAGGAGCCTCTTCGGTGATGCTTGGCTCATTACTTGCCGGCACCGAAGAAACGCCAGGTGAAATCGTGCTTTACAAAGGCAGATCTTACAAAGTATATCGCGGCATGGGCTCTCTTGGTGCCATGGCTCGTGGTTCAGCTGATCGCTATTTTCAACAAGACATCACCGATAAATTAAAATTTGTACCGCAAGGGGTAGAAGGCAGAGTAGCTTATAAAGGCCAAGTTGCTGAAGTAATTTACCAATTAGCCGGCGGCCTAAGATCAGCAATGGGCTATACTGGCAATGCCACTATTGATGAAATGCGAAATAATTGCGAATTCATCAAAATCACCAATTCCGGCCTCAAAGAAAATCACCCTCATTCAATCACCATCACCAGCGAATCACCTAATTATTCTACTGAGAGCTAGGTCCATCCACAAAGAATCGAGTCGCCGCAGGAATGGGTCTATTGACCCATTCCTAATGTTTGAATCAACTTAACGAAAGGAAAAGTTACCTGGTACTTTTTACTTGAAATAATTAACTCACATGATTAAAATCCGCGACCGCTTTACTTGATTTTATCAACAACCTATCTATTTCATGAAATTATCGTTTTAAATATGACCTTTTTAAAGGTCAATTTTTCTAGGCTGTAAGGCTTACTAAAATTTTTTGCCTATTTAAAAAATATTTAAAAGATGTCGATTCATGAAACCAATTCAGATCAAAAATCTTAGCCTGTTATTACCTCATAAAAATTGTTTTAGCGATTTTAGCGCTGAAATTTATCATGGCAGCCGCATTGCAATTATTGGTGAAAATGGCAGTGGTAAATCTAGCTTACTTAAAATGCTGTGTGGAATTATTGAACCCTCAGAAGGTCAAATAAAAATTCCAGAGATGAGTGTAATTGGCTATGTGCCTCAAATAATTGAAGAATTTAGCAATTTAAGTGGTGGGCAGAGACTTAATCGCTCTTTAAGTCAGGCGCTTGCCATTCAGCCTGATATTTTAGTGCTTGATGAACCGACTAATCATTTGGATTTAAGCAATAAAAAATCGCTGATCAGATGGCTTAAATCTTATACCGGCACTCTAATTATCGCTTCTCATGATCTGGAATTGCTGAGACGTCACGTCAATATTTTATGGCATATTAATGATGATAAAATTGAGGTTTTTCACGGTAATTATGATGATTATATGCATGAAATCGCAGTTAAAAGAATGGCAACTCAGCAAAAATTATCCGATCTTAATTACCAAAAAAAAGATGCTCACCAATCTTTAATGAAAGAACAGCAACGCGCCAAAAATAGCCGCCAGCAAGGAGAAAAAAGCATTAGCCAAAGAAAATGGCCAACAGTAGTTTCAAATGCCAAAGCAAATAGAGCAACAGCTACCTCGGGCAAAAAGAAAAAAGCAATTCAACATCAAAAAAATGAGTTATTGGATCAGTTATCTGAATTGCATTTGCCAGAAATAATTAAGCCAAAATTTTGCTTAGATGCCAGTGATATCGGCCTTAAAACCTTAATCTCAATTACTGATGGCGCAATTTACTATCAAAAGGATCGGATAATTTTGCAAGCAATTAATTTTCACTTAAATAATGGTGAAAAAATTGCCATTAATGGCGATAATGCCTCCGGCAAATCAAGCCTAATTAAAGCAATATTATTAGATCCAAAAATTATTAAATCCGGTAATTGGCTCACTCCAAAAATAACTGATATTGGCTATCTTGACCAACATTATAACACTCTTGAAAGCACCAAAACCGTCTTTGAGATCGTTCAGGATGTCACACCAAGCTGGACTTGCAACCAAATACGCTGTCATCTTAATGATTTTTTATTTCGAAAAAATGAGGAAATTAATAATCGCATCAGCAATTTATCCGGCGGCGAAAAAGCCCGTCTTAGCCTGGCTCAAATTGCCGCCAAACCCCCCAAATTACTAATATTAGATGAAATCACTAATAATCTCGATCTTAAAACCCGTAACCATGTGGCACAGATTCTAACCAATTACCAAGGCGCAATGATAATAATCTCCCATGATCAAGAGTTTTTAGCAGAAATTGGCATAAAATATTTTTACCAAATTAAGGATAAGTTATTGATAAATTAATTGGATCCAACCGCGCAAATGGTCACTTATAATCCTTACTAACAAACCATTTCTTGAAAGTTTCCTCTCCCCATATTTCATGGACTAACTTTAGATATTCTTTCAAATTTTCTTTAAATTTTTGATAATGACCGGGATTTCTTAATAATTCGGATTCGTCGCTATTGGTATTTGGGATGTGATCGATAAAAACACCACAATAACAATCGCAAAATTCGCGATAATCTTTGGTAAATAATAAAAATTTATGCCACATTTCATCTATTTTATTATTAACTTGACCAAAAAACATCAAGCCGCTATTTGCTTTAGTATGAATGCAATATGAGGCCAAATATAAATATTTCATCAATTCCACCCAAATTGAATCCGCCTCTTTGTAACTTACACCGCAATCCTTGACATAACGCCTTAATATTGCCGGATTTTTATAAAGTAAAAACTCCTCTTTCGATTTCATAATTTCTTAAAAAAACACGCAAGCACAACCAATACGCCGCCTTATTTTATTTATAAAGTAAAAATGATGTTATTTCGAATAAATGGGTATTTCACACCACCAACCACAAGCACAAACTATTTGAGATTTTAACAATTCCTCAGCTACTTTATTGATAAGTAGATCAGTATTGGCACTCTTTGAAATTTTACTATTTTGTTTAGCTTTAGATTGTATAATTTGAACTCGTTTCATTGTCCCCTCTCTTAAAATAAATTGATCGAATATGAAAACAATTTTGGGAGAAACCCTGGTAGATTATTTAGATTTTTGGGCGCACTCCTAAAACTTAGACCCAAGATGATCTTTATTTAATTAATCAATAAAAAACACCGCATCGACATTGTCCAGTAATTGGCTAATGATTTCAATCAAAAATTCTGATCATCAAAAATTCACTTTTTGTTTGTTTCTTCTTGATACAATTTGGGTTGGCTATGAGGAAATATCGCGATTATATTTACTTGTAAAAAGCCTAGAAATGCTATTAGTGACTAAAAAATACTATTTTGATTATTCTTGGTAAATCCTAACAATTTTTTTAAGCATATTAAGCGCTTCATTGTCAAATTTAGCTATATATTTGACGAAATATTTTTATCCAATTGAAAATAAGATTTTGATTAGCAGGTAAAGATTTATCATAAAAATGTGGTTCAACTATAATTTTTATGAGCAATTTTTAAAAGCATTATGGAACTGAATAGTTTATTCTTGATAAATTTAGATCAACATGGTTATCTGTTTCGCGAAGTCAGTTATTAATTCTCAAAACTAAATTTAATCATGAATCTAAATGAAAAAACCATGCTTTCTATTTTGAAAGAGGGGAAGGAAAAATATTCGTATATTGGGGTAAAAACCGAATTTGAAGCCGAAGGGGTCAGAAGCGATGAGATGCTAAGATTAGCAGAAATTACCAGAAAAGCTGATCTAAAAATTGGTATAAAAATCGGCGGCTGTGAAGCGATAACCGATTTGTATCAGGCTAAATTGATCGGCTCTGATTATATTATAGCGCCAATGATAGAAACACCCTATGCTTTATCAAAATATATTGAAGCAAAAAATAAAATATATTCAAAGGAAGAAAGAAAAGATATCAGCTTCTTTTTTAACTTAGAAACAATTACTGCTTTTAATAATCTTGCAGAAATCACCAAAATTGCAACAACTGAAGATGGTGTTGATGGTATGGTGTTTGGAAGGGTTGATTTTGTTGGCTCTTTGGGCCTCTCCAGGAACAAAATCTCAGATGATCAGATATCACCATATATCAACCAAACTGCACAAACATGCAAACAACATGAGTTAGATTTCATTATTGGTGGCGCAGTCACTGAAGAAACAATTGCATCAGTTTTAAGCGCAAAAAAGATTCATCTTACCAGGTTTGAAACTCGCAAGATAATTTTTGACTCAAGCCTGTTAAATGACAAAAATAATCTTCGCAAAGGTCTAGAAAATGCAGTAAGATTCGAGCTATTATGGCTAGAAAATAAGCATAATTATTACTCTTTGATATCAAAAGAAGATCACCTAAGAATTGCAATGCTTAAAGACCGATTAAAAACATTTAATTAGATAATTGAGATGTCAAATATATTGTTATTTGGAATTACTGGTAATATCGGCAAAATAATAGCAGAATCCTTTGTTAAAAGGGGTATAGAAGTTATTGGTGTAACCAGAAAAAGCTCTCCTGACCAACAAATAAATGATACTAAGATTATCAAATGGGATGTTTTTAAAGAAAATCCAACCAAATTGGAGCAATTTGGTCCCTTTAATCGCATTTGTTGGTCACAAGGCGATAATATCAATGATTCAATATTTGATTTCAACGAGGAAGCTAATCTTAAGCTTTATAAGGCAAATTGTCTTTATATCATGTCATCCCTTAGTAAGTTAATTAAACATAATCTTTTATCTAAAAATGCCAAATTATGCGTGATTAGCTCAATTTGGCAAAATATGGCAAGACAAAATAAATTATCATACACCGTTAGTAAATCAGCATTACAGGGCCTTATAAATTCTCTAGCAATTGATTTAGGAAAAGATGGATATCTTATTAATGCGATATTACCAGGGCCTTTAAACAGCGATATGACGATAAATAATTTGAGCAAATCTCAACTCGAGAATTTTACCAAAGCAACTTTTTTTAATCGATTTGCTGAAATAGAGGATGTTGCAAATATGGCGCATTTTTTATGTAGCGAAGAAAATACTAGTATCAATGGTCAATTTATTAATATTGATTTAGGGCTTAGTAATGGCAGAATTATTTAAAAAAGAACTGCTAACTATCAAATCACATAACGGCCATTATCAGCTATTTACCGGCAATAACATCTATCAAAATTTTTTTAAAAACATTGATAAAAATCTAGTAATAATTTGTGATGAAGCCTTAATTGAGGATTATGAATTGAATTTACTTTCGCAAAAATTGATAAAAGTCAAAGCAATTGAGGAGAGTAAAGATCTGTCAAATATTGGCAATATTATATCTAAGATCAGGAAATTTTCTTTAAAAAAAGGTGACTTACTAATTGGTATTGGTGGCGGGATAATCCAAGATATAACCTGTTTTGTCGCTTCTATCTATATGAGGGGAATAGAGTGGATTTATTTTCCAACCACCTTTCTTGCAATGTGCGATTCTTGTATTGGAGGAAAATCCTCAATTAATGTTGATGGTATTAAAAATTTGGTTGGTAATTTTTATCCACCAAAGCAAATTTATATCGATCTTTCTTTTGCCAAGTCACTATCTAACGAGCAGTTATCTTCAGGAATTTGCGAGTCCCTAAAAATATGTTACATTCACGATGACAGAAAAATATTTGATCAATGCTCTAACTTAATAGCAACAACCAGCGAAAACCGCTTATTTAAGCTTACCAATCTCACACTGGCTACCAAAAAATATTTTATTGAAATTGATGAATTTGATGTTGGTAAAAGGCAGCTGCTCAATTTTGGTCATACATTTGGTCATGCTCTAGAAAGTTCCGCGCGTTATGAAATTCCACATGGTATTGCGGTTGGCTTTGGCATGTTATGGTCAATATGTTTTTCTGAGATAATAAATAGGAAGCCTAAAAATAAGAACCAAAATAGAACTAATGATAGCCTAAAATTACAGAAAATACTAATCGATATTCTCAGTCCTCACAAAAAATTTGCGACAATATTAAAACAGCTTGATGTTGCTGGCATTTTTGAAAATTTTAGCCATGATAAGAAACATAAAAATAATCAATATACTTGTATTTTACTTGATCCTGAAGGCCTGGCATATAAAGCCAGCCTTGAACAAAGTGAAAAATTTTTGGATATTTTTAGCAACAGTTTTAAAAAATTAGCATTACAATTTTAATGAAAAAATATTCAGATATCATTGCCAAATATCTTTTAGAGGCTGGATATACCCATTGTTTTACGGTATCTGGCGGCAATATTATGCATTTGGTTGGTAGTTTTTATGGTAAATTTTCTATTATACCAGTTGTTCATGAAGTTAGTGCTGGGATTGCTGCTGAATATTTTAATGAATCTCAAAAAGATAAAAAGGCTTTTGCGCTGGTGACTGCGGGTCCTGGCCTCACTAATATTGTGACTGCAATAGCTGGAGCTTATTTAGAAAGTAGAGAATTATTAGTAATCGGTGGTCAGGTCAAGACCGAAGATTTATCACACTCTAAATTGAGGCAAAAAGGTATCCAAGAAATTGCTGGTGCCAAATTGGTCAGCTCGATAACCAAATCATCAGTTCGTCTTGACCATCCAGCCAGTAAAGAAGAATTTTTTAGCTATCTAAACATCGGGGCAAAATCAAGAAAGGGGCCGGTATTTATTGAGATACCACTTGATGTTCAAGCCAGAATAATTGATAATCAATCCGATCTTGATCAAAAAATTTTAGCTAATATTGATTTAGCAAAAGCATCTTTAGATCAAATCAATAAATCAATTAACCTAATTAAAGCTTCAAAGCGTCCGGTAATTTTAATTGGTGGTGGCGCTGAAAGAAAGCTAATCGATAAAATATATCATCAACTTGACCATCTTAACATTCCAATCATGACCACCTGGAATGCCATGGATCGAATCGGCTCAGAGCATCAATTATATTTTGGCCGACCAAACACTTGGGGGCAGCGTTATGCTAATATTTTACTACAGCAATCTGATTTATTAATTGCAATTGGCACCAGACTCGGGATACAACAAACTGGTTTTAATTGGCAAGAATTTGTGCCACAGGGTCAAATTATTCAGATAGATTGTGATTCACTTGAACTAAATAAAGGGCATCCAAAAATTGACTTTGCTATATGTGCTAATGCTAATCACTTTTTAGAAAAATTAGTAGATGCAGATTTAGGTGAGCATAATCAATGGCTAGAATTCTGTAACCAGGTCAAAACATTACTCCCGCTTGATGAAAAAAATAATAATATTACAGCAACAGGGTTTATATCACCTTATCAATTCGTTACTTTACTTTCCGCAATATGTAAAAATGATGACATCATAATTCCATGCAGTAGTGGCGGCGCTTTTACAGTTATGATGCAAGGTTTCTTACAAAAGAAGGGCCAGATTATGATCAGTAATAAGGCTCTTGCTTCGATGGGCTATGGGCTTGCTGGTGCAATTGGTGCGGCAATCTCATCATCAAAAAGAACTATTTTGGTTGAAGGTGATGGCGGATTTTCTCAGAATTTACAAGAATTAGCAACCGCTGTTACTAATAAATTAAATCTCAAAATATTTCTGTTTGAAAATAGCGGCTATGCCTCAATTAGAATGACTCAACAAAATTATTTTAATGGCAATTATGTTGGTTGCGATACCGCCACTGGCCTTGGCTTTCCTAATTGGGAAAAATTATTTTCTGCCTATGATATTCCTACTTTTGTGATATCTAACAGCGATTTTGTTAATGATGAAAAATTTATCGAATTATTTAATCACCAAAATTGCGCTGGCTTTATAGTAAAAATTGATCCTAAACAAACTTATTTTCCAAAAATTAGCAGCAAGGTCACTGCTGATGGAGGAATGAAATCAAATCCACTACATTTAATGTCGCCCGATCTAAAGGAAGAATTAACTAAAAAAGTTATAAAATATCTATGAATAACAATAAAATCCCAACTCAAGCAGTTATCTTTGCTGGAGGAAAAGGTACCAGAATATCAGAAGAAACCCATATAAAACCAAAGCCAATGATTGAAATCGGCGGCAAGCCGATTTTATGGCATATCATAAAAATATATGATCATTACGGCATCAAAGATTTTATCATCTGCGCTGGCTATAAACAGCATGTAATAAAAGAATATTTCTTTAATCATCAATTATTTTCTTCTGACGTTACAATTAGCACCAATTGCGGGCTACAAACTAAGATAAAATTTCATGATAATAACCAATCATCTTGGAATATTACTATTGCAGATACTGGTGAGGATACTATGACTGGCGGCAGAATTAAGCGCATTGCCAAATATCTTGATCAAAGCCGACCATTTTGCCTAACTTATGGTGATGGCGTTGCTAATATCAATATCAACAAATTAATTGAATTTCATAACAGCCACCAAAAACTTGCAACCGTGACCGGAGTTATTCCTTCAGCGAGATTTGGAGCGCTAAAATTAGGAGCAAATAATATTGTTGATGGCTTTATTGAAAAGCCAAGTGATGAGGGAGGTTATATTAATGGCGGGTTTTTTGTTTTATCTCCCAAGATTTTAGATTACATCCAGGATGACAACACAATGTTTGAAAAAGAACCGCTGGAAAAATTGGCAAGTAATCAACAATTAATGTCATATTTGCATAATGATTTCTGGCATCCAATGGATACGCTTAGAGACCACGCTTATTTATGTTCTTTATGGAACGACAATAAATCACCATGGAAAATATGGTAGAGTGTATCAAGCTACCAAAACAACTAAATGATAAAATTTTAGCCAGTGATTATAAATTTATTATAACTGGCGCCAGCGGTTGGCTTGGAAGATTTTTACTTGAAACTTTACATTCTTGCTTTGGCCAAAAATTGGCAGAAAATGTAATTGTTATTAGCAATTTTGTACCAAGAATTACTTTAAATAGCGGCGATCAAATATCCACATATCGCTATGATCATGAGTTTTTAAATACACATAGATACATATTATGTCATTTTGCTTTCCTAACCAAAGACAAAACTCTAAAAATGCCCGAAGATGAATATATCAGGCAAAATCAAATAATCAGAGACAATGTTACTAAAATCATCAATTGCAGTAATTCAGCCGCAATGCTTTACAGCTCCTCTGGAGCGGTATATAATGAAGATGATCTTTATGGAAGATTGAAATTAGAAGATGAAACTCATTTTAAAGAACTATCAAATCAGATAGGTTATAAAATAATCATTCCAAGAATCTTTAATCTAGCTGGCCCGTACATAAATAAGCATCATCTTTATGCTCTCAGTAATTTTATTATCCAATTGATAAAAAATAATCAGATCGCAATCAATGCTAATTTTCCAATCATAAGATCATATATTCACATATTGGATCTCTTGAAGATTTGTCTTAGCTTTATATTTGATGAAGATAAAAATCAAAATTGCTTAACCTTTGATACCGGCAACCAAAAAGAAATCGAGCTCTCTGAATTGGCAACTACAATCATCAATCTAATCAATCCCGGGGCGGTAATTACCAGACCTACTTATAATAGAGACTTAGCCGCTAATCGATATGTCGGTGATATCCAAATGCAACAAGAATTATGCAAAAAATATGGTATAATCCTTTCTGATTATCAATCGATGATTTTAGATACAGTTTACTATCTCAAAAATCATCTAGATGAGCTTCGCTAGTTTTAATTATTCATTGATTCCAATTGTTTCTTCCACTATATATAGAGGCCTGCCCTTAATTTCGGTATAAATGAGAGAAAGATATTCTCCTAATATGCCAATTAGCAGAAATAATATGCTGAATAAAAAAAGTATAGTGCAAATTATAACTTCAAATCCTTTGAAGCAAGAATCATTAAGTCCATAAATGACAAAGTAGATAAGGCTGCCAAAGGATATTATTGATGTTACGCCGCCAATTATACTAGCGATTTTGAGCGGAAAATTTGAGTATGAAAATATGGCTTTAAGCGCAAGGCAAATTACATCCAAAGTATAGGCTTTTGACTGACCACCTGCTCTCTTGTTACTACGATTATAATCAATTCCAATTGATTTAAAATTGGTCCAGGAAAATAATGCCCTTAAAAATCTGGTCTTTTCAGGAATCTTATTGATTTCTTGGTAAACTTTTTTATCTACCAGTCTAAAGTCAGAAGCATCTTTTGGGATCATGTTTTTTGTCATCTTGCCAATAATATAATAGAAAATTTTTGAGTTCATTTTTCTTAAAAACCCACAATTTCTGCGCTTAATGACACCATATACATGCTTATAGCCCTCTTCCCATTTTTCAATAAATTTATGAAATAAACTAGGAGGATCGTCTAAATCAGCGTAAGTTATAATTGCCGCATCTCCTTTGGCAAATCTTAATCCTGCAGTAATACCACCATCGGCCTGACAATTTCTGGTTAGCTTGATTATTTTAAATCGCTGATCTTTTTTATTAATTGCCAATAATTTTACAAAAGTATCATCATCTGATCCGTTATCGACGATTATTACCTCAAAATCATATCTGGCAATAGAGTCGATCACTTCGGTTAATGCCTTATAAAGCTGATCTACGCATTCCTCTTCATTATAAGCGGTGCTGACAATAGAGATTAATTTTTTATCCATAATTAGTAATTAATAATTTGATAAAAATAAACGAATTGATTCATGCATGTGATCAATCATTTCCTCAGTTAAACCATGATGACAGGCAAGTAATATCCCCCCTTTCATAACATTATCGGCATTTTTAAAACCTTGTGGTGATTTTTTCATATCAAGATTTTTATAGCCCGGTTGTCTGGTTATATTGCCGGTAAATATTGTTCTGGTTTGAATTCTTAGCTTTTCTAAAAAGATTTGTAGCTCTTTTCTTTTAAAAGGAGCGGTTTCTTTGATTAAAATTGGATAGGCTAGCCAGGCGGTTCTTGCGCCTTCAGTTTGTTTTGGTAAGATAAAAAATTCTTGATAATTTTTAAAAAAATCGGTTTGGATTTGAAAGTTTTTTTCTCGAACTTTAATATTATTTTCCAAATTATCTAACTGCACTAATCCAAACGCAGCACCAATTTCAGAGCCTTCAAGATTATATCCAATTTTCTCAAAAATAAATTTTGCATCATAATCAATACCATCAACATCAACATTAAAGCGGTTTTGTATTGCTTCTGATTTTTCATCAAAAAGCGATGATGACCTTCCCCAAGATCTTAGCAATTTTGCTTGCTCAATATGCTTGGGATCATTCATACAGAGCATACCGCCATTTCCAGCACAATTTATAATATGCGAGCCATAAAAACTGGTAATTGACCAATCACTCCAAAAGCCACTTGGTTTGCCATTTAGAGTTGCGCCTAAAGTATCTGCTGAATCTTCTATTACTTTTAGATTATATCTTTTAGCAATGTTAGAAATCTGATCCCACTTACAAAGATTGCCAAGTAAATTAGGAGCAAGAATTGCTACCGTTTTTTGATTGATCATTTCTTCAATCTTACTGACGTCAATTTGATAATCCGCATCTCCAACATCTACAAAAGCCGGGATTAGACCAGATTTTACAATACAGCCCACAGTGGTAGAAAATGTCAGTGCCGGAGTTATAACTTCACCGCCCTTTTCAAATCCCATCGCCTCCATTCCAATATAAAGAGCCGACGACCCGGAATTAACAAAGAGGGCAGCCTTTTTGTCAAAAATACCGGCAATTTTTTGTTCAAACTGGCTAGTATATTTGCCCATTTGAGTACCATGATGTAAGCATTCTACCACCGCATCAATTTCTTTTTGGCCATAAATTGTTTTAGCATATGAAACAGCAATATTGTTTGAATCTTGATTTTTTATCATGCTTAAAATAGTTATTTTTGACGATTAATAAATTCGGTTAATTGCTGATCACATAAATACTTGATATCGCCCTTTTGTAAAAAAGTCTTATACCAAAAGGCGGTATTTTTGATGCCATCGATAATGTCATATTTTGTTGTCCACTCTAATTTACTATTGGCTTTGCTTGAATCTAATCTTAGGGTTGGCGCTTCATATAAATTATTTTTATCATTATCAATATTATAGGATCCTTCTTGAATCATCTCGATAAAGTGATCAGCTATCTGTTTTACTGTAATTTCTTTATCATCTGCTGGACTAAAATTGAAAGCTTCAGAATATTGCTCTGGATTCTCATATAATTTTTTTGCAAGAATCAAATAGCCATTTAAAACATCCAAAATATATTGCCATGGCCTCACTGACCCCGGATTTCTAATAATTGCAGTTTCTTTTTTGTTAATCGCATCAACTAAATCGGGAATAATTCTGTTGCTTGCAAAATCACCACCACCAATAACATTACCAGCCCTTGCTGATGCCAATCCAATATTTTTTACCTGATAAAAAGAATCTCGATATGAGTTGGTTATCAATTCACTACAAGCCTTACTACTAGAATATGGATCATAGCCTCCAAGTCGGTCATTTTCGTGATATTTTAAGTGATGTTGTTTATTTTCATAGCACTTATCGGTAGTAACATTGATCACCGCTTTCACCGAATCAACATTTCTTGCAATATCTAATAAATTGACGCTACCAATAATATTTGTCTCGTAATTGCTTACCGGATCTTGGTAAGAATCAAGAACCAATGATTGAGCAGCAAGATGAAATATAATATCAGGCTTAGTATCAATAATTGCTTTTTTTAAAGATTGGTAATCTTTGATGTCAGCAATGATTGAATGCACATTTTTACCATTATCCAAGTCAATTAAATTAAAGAGGTTTCCTCTATAATCTATTGGCTTTAGGGCATATCCAACAATTTCTGCTCCTAATTTTTGCAAAAATAGCGCCAACCAACATCCCTTAAATCCAGTATGTCCGGTTATAAAAATCTTTTTTGCTTGATAAAATTCTGTCAAAGACATATTGATTTTTTTAGTAAATAACGCAGTGTGCAAATTCTAAATCACGCTTGAAAATAACATAGAATCCTCTATTTGATTAAAATTATTAACCCTTAATCAGGAGGATTCTATGTCAGTTGAGAACTTTATCATAGATGTTTTTATTTTTGTAGATGATTTTTTAAAAACTGGATGCAGTTCATTGAGGAATTGGGTTGGTTGCTGGCTTAAGCAAAACTGACGTTTTAAATATCCAGCAGAGATTAGGAAAATAATTTATACCACTAATGCCGTTGAAGATTTGCATCGACAGATCAGGAAGGTTAGCAAAACTAAGGGTTCTTTTACTAGCCAGACTGCGCTGGAAAAACTGATATTTTTAGCGATTAAAAACATTAGTAAAAAATGGCTGATGCCAATTCCAAATTGGAGCTTGATAATTGGGCAGTTGGATATATTTTTTACTGATAGGCTGAAATTAAATTTAGCCTAAAAAGGAATTGATTTACAAACATCTTTTAGAAAAAAAATATCAAAGACAACTGACCCAAATGGCTGATCAATTGGGCAATCAATGTGAAAAGGATCATTGAAACAGTTAATGGGCAGTTGGTAGAAAGGTTTAACATTCAGGTTATTAGGGCAAAAGATTCACGACACTTCCTTCCAAAGTTTTAAGAAAAATTCTGGCTCATAGCTTTACTTTTATGCTGGCTGGGAGTTTAAGGTTTGATGAAATTTTGGGTTAGAACTTGCACACTGCGTTAACAATTAAAAAATCAAGAATATGAAAAAATTACTCAAAAGTATTTTTACCATCCTGATTTCTGATACAAAAAAAATTGCCTTAGATCGCCATCTCTACATCTTAATAGCCATTTATGCCGCATTTTTTGGTCGTTTTATTTTTATAATGAATGATGCGAGTATATCATTATTAACTGCTTTTTGGGTTGATCATGGCATGATGTTAGATTCGATGCTTAAGATGCTTCAATTAAAAACATTATATAACCAAACTCAGGCCTACCAATCTTCATATTATGGTTGGACTTATTTTTTCATATCCTTTTTGTTTCTTGCTCCAATTAAATTGATGGCATCATTGATGCTGATGCGATCATACCTGATAATTTTTGTCGGATTAAAAATATTGCATTTTTTTTACGGGCTATTGTCTTGTATATCATTTTATTTTTTGATGACCAGATTTACCAGTAAATTTCGCGCGCTACTACTGTCGCTAATATTGATGTTAGCATCGCCATTAACTGAATTTTTCTATTTATTTCACCCAGAAACAATCGGAGTATTTTTCTTAAATCTGGGCTGCATTTACCTTGCTGATTTATTAAAACAAAAATCAAATATTAAAGCAGAATTATTAACCAAATATTATATTATCGTATTATTTCTTACCTTATCAACCTTATCTAAGCCGACATTTTTTTTGATTGCCGCTCCTCTTTATCTCAGTTTATTAGTGATTTATATTGAAAAGTCCGGGCAATCAATTTTAGCCTTGCTTAAATCATCAAAATTCTGGCATCTGCTACTTAAAACATTATGTTTTTCGGTTGCAATATTTTTTCTCATCAATCCATTCTTTTTTTTCAATTTCGGTCAGTCTATTAAATTGCAAATTGGTAATGCTTTATTTTTTAGCAATGATTCGCTTACTTATAATAGCGGATTTGAAAGTTTGGCTATATGGATATCATTTATTGGCAACCGCCCATTATTACTAGCTTCAACCCTTTCTACTAGCATGGTCTTTACCTATTTAGGCATAAGCATGAGCCAAAACTACTTTAAACCGCGCCAACTGACTTACCAGAATCAAATAAGTAATTCTGCTATATATCTATTTATTCAATTTACAATTCTACTAAATATATTATTTACCGCTACTACTATGCGTTTGTTTATAGAGGCTAGATATCTGATCCCCATACTACCGCTCATGCTAATTAATGTTTTTATGGTTATATCCAAGATAACTGAATCATCCTTGATACCAACAAAAATTAGAAATTTGGTTTTTGCATTGCTCTTGGCAGCGTTATCTTACAGTTACTTAAAAACTAACTTGAATAGTATGAATAATTTTTATCATTATAAGCGGGACGTTATATACAAAGTCTATTCATATATAGAAAATAATATTTTAGATGGGTCAGCAATACTTTACGATCAATTTGTTGGCATACCAGATAACAAAAAAATAATACCCTATCATTATTGGAATTATCAAAGTGAAGAGCTTAGAAACATCAATGCAGAATATGTTATTTTTGACCCAGAATTCAAATATAATAACAAATATCACGAGAGCTTGATCATATTAAAGGAGATTGTGCAAATGCAAGATTATAGGAAAATAGCGACAATTGGCAAAATAGAAATTTGGCAAAAAAATAAGTAATACTAAAATCCATCTAATAAGATGCCTGTTTTATCAATCCTTATTATGAAATTGGAATTTGGTTTAATGTAATAAAACGCTCTTTAATTATAAACCAAATTATGATGATCATGAGTGCCTGGTTAGCAATGCTGGATACCGATATAATAGAAAATATCTCATTATAGATATAAATTTTCTTTGGTATAAATAATAGACCAAAACAAATTGAATAAATCATATCATAGCGCGACTTAGATCGATCTTCGATATAGGCAAGAAGTGGCAAAAGTAATGAGATCATCTTATAGTCATAGGAGCAATTAAACAGAATTATCCCAGCTGAAATTAGAATAATTAATTGTTTCCAAACTACATTTTCAAAGCGAAGAATATAGTAAAAAATACAGCCATAAATTATAACACAAAATCCAATAACGCTGTAAATAAAATATAAACCACTAGTATCAATCTTTAATTGAAACGATTTAATTAGTATTTTCAGTAAAGAAATAATCGACAATCCATTACTATCTGGATGCGGTTGCAACGTATAAAGTTCACCATATTGTCTCAATGCATTGATTTGACTATGTAGCTTTTCAAGCATCCCTCCTTTAAACAATAATAAAGAAATTACACTAATAGCCAGCGTTAGAAAACAACATAATAGAAATTCCCGATATTGCTTTCTTTTGACAAATAATAGCGCAAGCAATCCAGGATATAATTTTGTTGCGGTCGCAAGAGCAAGAAATATCAGCGCCAAATTGAATCTTTTTCTTACATATAAGATCAGAAATATCGCCTCAAGAACAAAAATGATACCCTCGATATTTCCCCTATCAATTAGAAATAAAAATGGATAAGTAAGAAAGGATAATACAAAAATATTTCTTATATTCCAAACCGCGGCAAGAGATTTATCCAAAACAAAAAATACTACTGTGTAAAATGTAAAGACAACAAAAATTTCTAAAAAGATCCCAAAAGCGACATTATGATTAGTAAAAAGTGAGAAAAAATAGAAAATTATATATGTAAATGGGAGATAATTAGGAGAAGAGAGGGCATTGGTAAGATTACTATTATTGATATAGGGATCAAAATCTTGCACTAGCTCCATTGGATTAAAAAAATCCATAAACTTATCACTTGGCTTAAATAGAAATGTGTTTGGCGCATAAACAAATGTACCATTATAACCCGATCCAAGATATGATCCACCAACAATCAAATGAAAATAAGCTGCCAGACAAAATCCAATAAGTATAATTGTTGAAATGATGTCGGCTTTATCAGATTTAGTCATTGAATTAGTAAATTTTACAATTGGCCTCTCTTTAAGAATTTTTAAAATTATAAAAATACCTTAGCTATTTTTATTCTTGATAAATCTTGATAATTTTATCAAGCATATCAAGCGCTTCTTTTCTTGGTCTTTGGAAAGTATTGCGACCAATGATTGAGCCATTGCCACCACCTTGATGGATTTGCTTGATTTCTTGGTAAATATCTTCATCATTTTTAGCAACTCCACCAGAAAATACTACGATTCTGCGGCCATTAAAGCATGATTGCATTACATGCTCAACCCGCTCTTTTAGGGTTGCAACCGGAATATTGAATCTTTCATAGACTTTAATTGCTTCAAGATTTTCCAGGGCCTGAGTTGGCGGTTTAACTTTGATAATATGAGCACCAATTAAGGCCGCCATATGAGCACCATAGGCACAAATATCAATTGCAGTTTCACCCATTTTTGACAAATCGCCGCCACGGGGATATGACCAAACTACTACTGCCAGACCGTATGATTTAGCTTCTTCGGATAATTCTTTAATTTCTTCAATCATATCAAAAGCAGCATCGCTTCCTGGATAAATAGTAAAGCCAATAGCGCTACATCCTAAACGAAGCGCATCTCTAACTGACGCAGTACTTGCCTGATGCGGAGCACTACCACCATTATGCAGTGAATTAGAGCTGTTCACTTTTAAAATTAGCGGGATAGCGCCAGCAAAACTATCAGCACCAGCTTCAATCATTCCAAGTGGAGCAGCGTAAGCATTAAGCCCGGCATCAATTGCTAATTGAAAATGATAATGGGGATCATAAGCATCGGGATTTTGCGCAAAACTTCTAGCCGGACCATGTTCAAAACCCTGATCAACCGGCAAAATCACCATTTTTCCGGTACCGCCCAGCTTGCCTTGCATTAGGATTCTGGCAATATTGGTTTTAGTGCCCGGACTATCGCTTTCATAAAAAGATAGAATTTTTTTGACTTTTTCTGAGACTTTCATTATTAGTTAGTTAATTTTATTAAATTATTTGGGATTTTTTTTATAAGATTTCTTAATATATCAAAGTCGAATTTATTTATCAAATATCAGCGTTCTTTTTAAATTCCATGAATGTTGAAATCAAGAAAAATAATATTTTAACCCAAATTAAAAATTTTTGTGACTTAGAAAAAAGTAAAATTAACAATCTTGAAGAATTTATTTTACTGCTTTTAAAAGAAAATCAAAATTATAATTTAATTGGCAAATCAACTATTGAGGATATATGGAATCGTCATATTTTAGATTCGCTGCAATTATTAAAATATATCGATAATAAAAATTTAAAATGTGCTGATTTTGGTAGTGGTAGCGGCTTTCCAGGCCTGGTTTTATCAATAATGGGACTTAAAGAGATGCATTTGGTCGAAAAATCATTTCGCAAATGTGAATTTTTAAGAAGAGCCAAATTATTATCACCAAATCGGGTTTTTATCTATCAGGCTAAATTAGAAGAATTAAAAGCACTGGAATT
>CAZUPN010000008.1:22738-34994 GCA_964622015.1 uncultured Rhizobiaceae bacterium
ATTTGATGTAATCTTATCAAGAGCACTAGCCTCACTTGAGGAATTATTAAGCTATAGTAATTTATTTTTAAGAAAAAACGGTTATTGTCTATTTTTAAAGGGTAAAAAACTGGCAGATGAAATTGAGCTTGCAAAAAAAGATTGGAAATTTGATCATGAGATTTTTCCAAGCCTCAGTTCCGATGAGGGGAAAATTATCAAAGTTTTTAACATTAAACCGGTCTTGAATTAACTTAAATCAAGTAAATTTTTGCTAAACCTTCACTTAATTTAAGTTGATTGGGAATCTAACTTTCAAACATTAAATCAAAAACATATGCTAATTGGAATACCTAAAGAAATTAAAAATCATGAATATCGGGTTGGCGCTACCCCTGCTGGTGCCAGAGAATTAATCAGCAAAGGTCATCAAGTAATTGTTGAAAAATCGGCTGGTTTAAATATTGATTATACTGATCAGCAATATATTGATGCCGGGGCTAAAATTTTGAATTCAGCAGCTGAAATTTATGGCGCTGCAGAGATGATTTTAAAAGTAAAAGAACCGCAAGAAGTTGAATGTAAAATGATTAGAAAAAATCAGATTATTTTTTCTTATTTACATTTAGCAGCTGAAGAAAAATTAACTAAAATGCTGGTTGAATCCGGCGCAATTGCCATTGCTTTTGAAACCGTAACCGCCAATGATGGTTCTTTACCACTTTTGGCGCCGATGAGTGAAGTAGCAGGAAGGCTCTCAATTCAAGCCGGAGCAAAGGCGCTTGATAAAATCAATGGCGGACGTGGCGTATTACTTGGCGGCGTTCCCGGGGTGGCAGCAGCAAAAGTGATAGTGCTTGGTGGTGGCGTTGCCGGTACTAACGCGGCAAAGATTGCAATTGGTATGGGCGCCAGAGTTACTATTCTTGACAAAAATTTAACTAGAATCAGATATTTATGTGATATTTTTGGCAATGCCGCCACCATTCTTTATGCTTCGCTTGAAAATATTGAAAAAAATATTATTGATGCTGATTTAGTAATTGGCGCAGTATTGATACCAGGGGCTTCAGCACCAAAATTAATCACTAAGGAAATGGTTAAAAAAATGTTAAAAGGTTCGGTAATGGTTGATATCTCAATTGATCAAGGCGGATGTTTTGAAACCAGCAGACCAACTTCTCATAGCGATCCGGTTTATGTTATTGATAATGTTGTTCATTATTGCGTAACTAATATGCCAGGTGCGGTTGCCCGTACCTCAACTCAGGCGCTTGAAAATTCTACTTTACCATTTAGCTTAGCAATTGCTAGCAAGGGTTATAAACAGGCAATGAAAGACGATAAAAATCTCTTAAATGGCCTTAATGTTTTTGACGGTAAAGTTACTTATAAGGCGGTTGCTGATGATCTTGGTTATCAATATTATGACCCTCGGCAAATTTTTTAATTAATTTTGACCAAAAGTCAAAATGTCAAATTTACCAACTACTTCTGAGTTAATAATTAAATATGATTTAAGGGCCAAAAAATCTCTTGGTCAGAATTTTATTTTGGATAAAAATTTTACCGATAAAATTGTTAAATCAACTAATCATGAAGCGGCGGGTTTAATTGAGCAATCATTAATTTTAGAAGTAGGGCCCGGGCCTGGAAGCCTAACACGCTCAATACTTGATCACCATATCAAAAAACTGATTGTAATTGAAAAAGACGCTCGTTTATTGCCGCTTTTAGAAGAATTCAAGCTGTTTTACGGCACCAAAATTGAAATCATCAATGATGATGCTTTAAAAATCGATGAAGCCGCAATTTGTGATCAGCCTTTTAAAATTATTGCCAATCTTCCATATAATGTTGCAACTCCGCTGATCATCAAATGGCTAAAAATCATCAAACAACGCCCGGGATTGATTAAATCAATTACCATCATGCTACAAAAAGAAGTAGCCGAAAGAATTACCGCCAAAAAAGACAGTGGGCAATATGGCCGATTGGCAGTAATGGTAAATTTTTTATGCCAAAGTAAAATTTTATTTAATGTTAATGCTTCAGTATTTAGCCCGCCACCTAAAGTTAGCTCAGCAATAATTGAGTTAATACCCTACCCTAAACCGCTGGTTGATATTGATTTTGAATTAATGGAAAAAGTGGTACAGGCCGCTTTTTTACAAAGAAGAAAAATGATTAAATCACCTTTGAAAGAAATTTTATTAAAAAATAATCAAGATCTAAGTGCTGAGCAAATATTAAACAATCTTGGCATTAATCCCAATTTGCGGGCAGAAAATCTAACTATCGAGGAATTTGGCAAAATTGCAAAATATTTAAAAGGGAATTAAAAATGAGAAGAAAATCCAATCATCTTGTCACCCTCGCCAACTATCTTGTCATCGCCGCGAAAGCGGGCATTCATTGCTCAACAACCACGATATTTGCAAGAGTGGCTCCCCGTCTTCGCGGGGATGACAAGCTAAAAGAGGATGATAATCAGAAAAAAGATGAAGCTAAAAAAGCCAATTATGGATGGAATTTGGTATTATTAAATTATTTTATTATTTCATTATTATTACTAAACCTTACAAACTGCTCAAATTCCAGGCCAAATTATAAAAAACCACTGGGCAAAAATTATCAATTTCGTGATCGAAAAGCCGATGAGATCGACGCTAATTATAGCGGACGCTATAAAATCGGCGATCCCTACCAAATCAATGGTATAATTTATTATCCGCAGGATTTTGAAAATTATGAAGAATATGGCCGCGCTTCCTGGTATGGCGATGATTTTCACGGCAAAAAAACCGCTAATGGCGAAACTTATAATATGGGCGATATGACCGCCGCTCACCCAATTTTACCACTGCCATCAATTGTCAGAGTCACTAATTTGGATAATAATAAATCAGTAATTGTCAGAGTTAATGATCGCGGTCCTTTTGCTAAAAACCGCATCATTGATGTCTCGCAAAATGCCGCGGTTAAATTAGGGTTTAGAATGAATGGTACCGCTAATGTTAAAGTAGAATTTCTTGAGGCGGAAACTAAGAAATTGTTAAAAAAAATTAAGAATCAGTAGATATGCTTAGGAATTAAATCTAAAATATCTTGTATTCTTTTGGCCAAACTTTCAAAAGAATAGTTATTTTTTAATTTTTCAAAAGCGTTTTTGACCAAGCAATTTGCAAGCTCGTCATCACTAGTTAATTTTTTAATTGCCACGCTTATTCTTTCACTTAAGAGCTCTAATGGTTCTAAATTGACGATTACGCCATCAACGCCATCTTTGATTATTTCTTTAGGGCCATCACAATTAGTGGCAATGATGGGGGTTTGATATTTCATTGCTTCAATGATTACTAGACCGAAAGGTTCGTTTAATGAGGGCAGGCAGAAAATATCGATTTGATTGAAAAAATCAGCCTTATTGGTAACCCAGCCACAAAATTCAATTTTATTTTCTAACTTTAAATCTTTAGCTAGCTGTTTTAGATTCGCTTCTTCTTCGCCACCACCAGCAATTTTAAGTACAAATTCATTTTTAAAATCTACCTCACTTGCCAGATTTTTAAGCGCTTTAATTACATAATCAAAACCTTTAGATTTAACAAATCTGCCGATAATACCAATTTTAATCACTTTTTTTTGCGAAAAATTTAGCGGCAAAATAGCATTATCAATACCAGCAATATCAATAGCATTTGGCATCACAAAACTATTATTGGCGCTACGCCCCAAATCAATAGTTTTATAAAAAATCGGCTTATTAATTGATAAAATTATATCTCCAACCAACGATCTTTTAACATTATTACTGTGGTTAACTGCAATTTGATAAATTCTTTTATCGCGATTTTTTTGATTAATTTTTTTTAGCGCTAAGCCCGTAAGCGCAGAAGCTTTACTGGCGTGACTAAAAACTATATCAATATCATATTTTTTAACGATATTTGCAATCGCCAAAATTGCAAAAATATCACCATAACCAAAATAATTATTAATCTTTACAACCGCAATTCCCAATTTTTCAATTTCAGCAATATAAGGAGCATTCCCTCTAACGATTACCAAAACCTCATGCCCCAAATCTCTTAAAACCCGACTATAATCAATTGTCACCTGCTCGACACCACCATTTTGAGAGCTAAGAATTATATTTGCGATTTTCATGATTAAAAAATTAATTGATCAATAGATTATATCTGACCCCCAATACAGTGCACTTCATGGCATCTCTTCGCTATTCTATCTTATTTGTCATTCCCGTGAAGGCGGCAATCCGAGAGTCAAGGATTCTTATTTACATTTTATCAAATACTGCCAAGCCTTAAAATTACCTCTTCCTTACCCAGAATTTCAATGATTTCAAAGATTCCGCCGGCGCTTGCTGGGTTGAAGGTTAGGGCTGAGCGAAGGGTGGGGCCGATATCTTTAATTTTTAGGTTCTTTGTGGTTAAATATTTATCGATTTCGGATTTGAGGTGATGATGTTCAAAATTTTCTGGTGGGATTGTGGTTAGAATATTTTTTAGATCTGATAAAATATCTTTTTTATCGGCCTCAATTTGCTCAGTTTGGGTGTGATTTTTATTATTTTCATAATTTAAATAAATACTCGCCATAGCCGCTAAATCATCTAACCTAACCGCTCTTTCTTTTAAAAATTTTAATGCTTTTAAAATACGGGTTTTTTCTGGCTCTGAAATTGTATTTTTGAGATAAGGATTTATCAGAGCAAATAATTTTTCAGAATCTTTTTCTTTTATATAATGCTTATTTAAATGATCTAATTTGGCAAAATCAAAGCGGGCTGGCGATTTGCCAACCTTGTCTAAATTAAACCATTTTATCGCATCACTATCGCTAATAATTTCCTGATCATGATGTGACCAGCCAAGCCTTAATAAATAATTGCGCAGAGCCTCTGGTAAATAGCCCATTTCCTTATATTCAATTACCGAAGTAGCGCCATGTCTCTTTGACATTTTAGCACCGTCTGGAGCATGAATTAACGGAATATGAGCAAATTCTGGCACTTGCCAATTAAGCGCCTGATAGATAATTTTTTGCCTAAAAGCATTAGTTAAATGATCATCACCTCTAATTACATGACTGATTTGCATATCATGATCATCAACTACCACCGCCAGCATATAAGTTGGGGTTTCATCACTTCTTAACATCACCAAATCATCAAGCTCCTGACTTGCAACTTTTATCTCACCTTGTACCAAATCTTTAATAATTACCTGCCCTGCTTTAGGCGCTTTAATTCTAATTACCGGCTTGATGGTAGTTGATTGCGACATCATTTTATCACGCCACGGACTTTGAAAACGAAAAACTTCACCTTTTTTTTCAGCCGCTTTACGCATTTCTTCCAATTCTTCAGGGGCGGTGTAGCAATAGTAAGCCTTATTATCTGCCAATAATTTTTTGGCAATTTCTTGATGACGCAAATAATTTTTTGACTGTAAAATAATTTCACCATCATGATTAAGCCCCAGCCAATTAAGCCCTTCAATTATGGCATCGATTGCTTCTTTGGTTGATCTTTTGGCGTCAGTATCTTCAACTCTGAGTAAAAATTTGCCATTTTGATTTTTGGCAAAAAGATAATTAAATAAAGCCGTTCTGGCGCCACCAATATGTAGATAACCGGTTGGAGAGGGAGCAAATCTAACTGTAACTGACATTTTTATTTTGAATTAATTTTGCCATCTTGTGGACTCGAAGGGTTAGCATAATTTTTTTTAGCCATTCTGCCAGCTAAATAGGCCATTCTGCCGCTTTCAACTGCTAATTTCATTGCTTTGGCCATTAAAATTGGGTTTTTAGCACCAGCAATGGCACTATTCATCAAAACCCCATCGCAACCAATTTCCATTACAATTGCCGCATCAGAAGCGGTGCCAACCCCGGCATCAACCAATATCGGTACTTTTGATTGCTCAACAATTAATTCGATATTAAGGCGATTTTGGATGCCAAGACCAGAGCCAATTGGTGCAGCTAGCGGCATAATTGCAACACAGCCTACCTCTTCAAGCTCTCTTGCTACAATTGGATCATCATTAGTATAAACCATGATTTTAAAACCATCCTTGATTAATATTTCAGCTGCTTTAATGGTCTCAATTACTTTGGGATAGAGAGTTTTTCCTTCATCTAAAATTTCTAATTTTACTAAATCCCAACCACCAGCCATACGCGCTAATCTCAAAGTGCGAATTGCATCCTCAGCATTATAACAGCCAGCAGTATTTGGTAAATAAGTATATTTTTTACAATCAAGATAATCTTGTAGCATGGGCTGATTTTTATCTTCAATATTTACTCTTCTGAGAGCAACGGTCACGATCTCGGCACCGCTAGCTTCAACTGCCAGTTTAGTTTCAAGCAAATCCTTATATTTGCCAGTGCCAATTAATAAACGCGATTTGAATTTTTGCGAAGCTACTTCAAAAAAATCCTGCTCTAAACTAGTTATTAATTGGCTGGCTGACATTTATTTAAGAAATAAACTTAGTTAAATTAGCGGTTAACATCATTAAACCAAAGGGTGCCACTAAAGTTACACCATCTAAACGATCTAAAATTCCACCATGACCCGGTATGATGCCGCCACTATCTTTGACATTAAAAATTCTTTTGATTTTTGATTCAATTAAATCACTTGCTTGCTCAATTATCGCCAGTAAGCCACTAATTAAAACAAAAAATAAAATATTACCGGAGGCAAACATAAAGGAGCTAATAAAGCCAATCACCATACTGGCGATGATTCCTGCAAATAAACCAACCCAGGTTTTATTTGGGCTGATTGTAGGAGTTAATTTAGCGCCACCAAACATTTTACCGGCAAAAAAAGCAGCAATATCAGTAGTCCAAATAATCATAAATAACCATAATAAAGCTTGCGGGCTGATCATTTTGATTTTTAACAGGCAATAAATTGGGATCAGAATATAAAATAGGCCAATTAAGCGCCATTTTTGCTGGTCATCAGCTTTTTTAACTAAATCCACCCATTCAATAGTCATTAAAATTGTCAGCAAGATCGCTAAAAATACAAATAGGCTACTGCTTGATAATATTGCATAAAGCGCCACTATCACTAAAATTACTGAGCTGATTATTCTTGATTTGAGATTGTCAGAATTATCAATTGAATTTAATTTTTTGGCCAAATTCTGCCAAATGCCACCGGCGAAAGCAGAGAAATGCTCAACTTCGTCAGTTATTTTTTTACTAAAATTATCTTTTTCCATAACGCCTCTGTCTTTGGTTAAATTCTAAGATTGCCTGTAATAAATGATTTTTGTCAAAATCCGGCCAAAAAACATCTACAAAATAAAGCTCAGTATATGCTAATTGCCATAATAAAAAATTACTCAATCTTTTATCACCGGCGGTCCTAATTAAGAGATCAGGATCTGGTATATCGGGTCGATATAAATTTTTACTAAATAACTCCTCATTTATTTGCTCAAAACTAATCTCTTTATTTTCAAGGGCAAGGATTATCTGCTTGGCAGTATCAACAATTTCTTGCCTTGAACCATAACTAAAAGCAACATTAAGCACTAAAGCATTATTATTTTTAGTAGTCTCTTCAAGCTTTAAAATTTTATTTCTTAGATTATCATTTAGTCTTGATAAATCACCAGAAATTACAATTGCAATATTTTTTTCAATTAAAGGCTCGATTTCACTTTCTAAATAACTGTCCAGAAGTTGCAGCAAATGGTCAACTTCCTGCTTGGGGCGATCCCAATTTTGTTTAGAAAAAGCATAAAGAGTTAAATATTTAACCCCGATTTCAATAGAATTTTCAACGATTTTTCGGATATTTTCAGCACCCGATTTATGCCCCAAATTAACCGGCAAATTTTTTGATTTTGCCCATCTGGCATTACCATCCATAATAATTGCAATATGAGCTGGAATCTGCAACTGCTCTAAATTAATGGTAGATTTTTGCTTACGGCTACTAAAAAATTTTGAAAAATTCATTTTTTTAGTAATTTATATTTTCATTAAATCGGTTTCTTTGATTTGAGCCATATTATCAATCTTTTTTACATATTCATCGGTAATTTTTTGGATAATATCAGTGAAAGAATGAATTTGGTCTTTTGAAGCAGCAAGCGATTTTTCCTGCTTTTTGAAATCATCAATAATATCTCTTCTGATATTGCGAATGATAATTTTTTTATCTTCAGCATATTTTTTAGCCAATTTCGATAGTTCTTTTCTTCTTTCTTCACTTAATTTTGGAATCATGATCCTAATCACCTGGCCTTCAGTTGCAGGGCTCAGGCCTAAATTAGAATTAGTAATTGCCTTTTCAATTGCCTTAACTGAATCCCGGTCCCACACCTGAATAACAATGGTGGCAGAATCAGAAGCTGAAATACTAGCAAGGGATGATATCGCCATAAAGCTACCATAAACTTCAGCCTTAACTGTATCAAGAATATTAGGATTAGCCCTACCGGTACTAATACTATCAAGATCGCGCTTAAAGGAAGCAATAGTATCTTCCATTTTCTTTTTTGCCTTATCTGTTAATTCATTAATCATAAATTTAAAAATTATATTAAAGAGTAATGTCCCATTTTTTGCTTAAATATTGCTCAATATAGCAACGATCTTTATCGTTAATATAGCGCCTAAAAATCATGATTTTACCGATCTAGCCATCATAATAATAGCCATCCTGAGATTTTCCAATTTGACCGGCTTTGATATCGATTAAATCTGAAGCTGCAATTGGCGAAATATCATCGGTAATATTTTTAATTTTACCATTTGGATAATCATTACTGCTACCATTAATGTGATTAAACCAAAAAATGTGAATTGCCGGTACTTTAACGATATCAGTCCTATTTTGCAAGTTCGGATTGCTAGATTTACCATCACTCATTCTTTTTGCAGCTACTACCCGCTGTATAATCACGACTGGTCAGATTCTATTACTAGTTTTACAGCGGAGGTTTTAAATTCTAAAGGATAGTTGTTTTTTTGTTTTCTGGACGTGATTTTAATTTTTGATTGCAGGGGCTCTCTATCTAGAAAAGTGTTGACGCATCATAATGCTAATTTATGATCGTAAATTTTCCACTACCATTGATAACATTGCAAAGCGCATTATCATTTTTGATCGAAAATACTATAATTGGCAGTTTATTATCCTTAGCTAAAGTGATAGCAGTTTGATCCATCACTTTTAGGTCTTGCTTGAGAACATCGATATATTTAATCCGATCATAACGAGTAGCATCCTTATCGATTTTAGGATCAGCGGAATAAACCCCATCGACTTGAGTGCCCTTTAAAATCGCATCGCAATTAGTTTCAACGGCGCGAAGTATTGCAGCGGTATCGGTAGTAAAAAACGGATTGCCGGTACCGGCAGTAAAAATTACTACCCGGCCCTTTTCTAAATGGCGCACTGCTTTTCTTTTGATATATGGCTCGCAGATATTATCCATCGGTATTGCTGACATCATTCTGGTTTGGATACCGGCTTTTTCAAGCGCACTTTGCAAAGCAAGGCCATTGATGCAAGTTGCAAGCATCCCCATATAATCAGCATTAACCCTTTCCATGCCTTCAGCTGCAACTGAAATACCACGAAATATATTACCACCTCCAACCACAATTGAGATTTGGCAACCAGCTTGATAGGCAGCTATAATTTGATTACGAATTTTAATGATTGCCTCCTGATCATGCCCAAAACCTTTATCGCCCATCATCGCCTCACCAGAGACTTTGAATAGAATTCTTTTGAATTTTAATGATTTTGGATCAGTGTCTTGTAGATTTTTAAGCTGCATAAATATGAAAGAAGTTGAAATAATATTAAAAAATCCCCGTTTTTTTGCGCCTCATATTACATCCATTTTAGGCAGTTTTGTTTAAGAATTTCCTTGGGATTGCCAGCGTCGAGAAATTGTCACTCTCAAGAAGCCGTAGGCGATGCGGGCAATCCAAAAAAATAGAAACGGGATTCCTTTAGCGAGTCATTTCTGCAACTTCCTTAGCGAAATCACTTTCTTTTTTATCGATACCTTCACCAAGGATAAATAATTTAAAATCAGAGATTTTAACATCTGATTTATTATCTTGGTTAAATTTAACAACCAGATCTTTAATTTTAATTTTATCATCCATCACAAAAGGTTGTTCAAGCAATACCACTTCTTCGTAATATTTTTTGATGCGGCCTTCGATCATTTTTTCAATGATACTTTCTGGTTTACCAGAATTTCTGGCTTGTTCTTTTAAAATTTCAGTTTCTCTTTGTAATTTAGCCGGATCAACTTTTTCAATTGCTAAAGCTTCAGGTTTTGAAGCAGCAATATGCATTGCAATTTGCTTACCAAGCTGAATTAATTTTTCCTGGTCATGATAGCTGGTTTCAAATGCCACCAACACTCCGATTTTGCCCATATTAGCAGCAATTGGATTATGGATGTAACTAGCAATTAAACCACTACTAACCGACAAAATGGCAGATTTTCTGATGTTTAAATTTTCACCAATGACTCCGATCTGATTTTTTAATTCTTCATCAACACTATGAGAAGTATTAAGGTAATTTAGAGATTTTAATTGCTCTACTGAATCAGAGTTCAGCGCTAATTTTGCAATATTAGCACAAAATTGCTGAAATTGTTGATTTCTGGCAACAAAATCAGTTTCAGAATTAATCTCAACAATACTCGCTTTATTGCCAAGTTCGGTATTTACTACCACTACCCCTTCAGAGGTAACTCTGCCACTTTTTTTAGTTGCCGCTGAAAGGCCTTTTTTTCTAAGCCAATCAATTGCTTTGTCAAAATCATCATTATTTGCCGCTAGAGCTTTACTGCAATCACCAATACCACAGCTAGTTGCTTCGCGGAGCTTTTTTATTAAATTTAAATCTGGCATATTTTTTATTTTAAACTTTTGTTATTTTTTTTCTGACTTTTTAGCTGCTGATTTTTTAGAATCCTTTGCAACTTCCACCACTTTTTTTGCCGGCTTTTTATCCGCCACTTTTTCTTCTACTGGTTGAACCTCAGCAGAAGCTGATTTTTTAAAATCACTTTCTTTGGATTTTTTATCACTGCCGGCTGCATTACCTTTAAAGCTTTTTTTATGATCATGGCTTGGCTTTTTGTCAATTTTTGCATCTTCAATTGCCGCTTTCATTTTTGACATATCCGGCAAGGTACCATCTTCAAATTTTGCAATATCAATACCTGAAATTGCCATATTTTCTCTAATACCAGCAATAATTGCATCAGAAATTAAACGACAATATAATTTGATTGCCTTAACTGAATCGTCATTTCCTGGAATTTTATAAGTTACAGGATCAGGATTAGTGTTAGTATCAACAACTGCCATAATTGGAACTCCGAGTTTTTTAGCCTCAGCAATCGCAAGAGCTTCTTTGTAAATATCAATTACAAAAATCAAATCCGGATAGCCACCGATATTTTTAATACCACCAAGTGCTGATTCTAATTTTTGTCTTTTTCTTTCAAGAACTAATTTTTCTTTTTTATTAAGACCAATCTCGTCACTGGCAAGCTGTTCTTCGATTTTTTTTAGAGTTTTAATTGATTGTGAAACTGTTTTCCAGTTGGTTAACATCCCGCCAAGCCAGCGTTGATTTACATAATATTGCCCGCATCTTTTAGCTTCAAAAGCTACTACATCAGAGGCTTGTCTTTTAGTTGCAATAAATAGAATTCGGCCGTTATTTTTAGCCACATCTTTTGCCACCGCCATTGCCTTATGCAGCATATTAGCAGTTTGAGAAAGGTCAATAATGCTGATATTATTGCGATTAGCGTAAACATAGCGAGCCATCTTAGGATTACGACGCATAGTCTTATGGCCGAAATGCACTCCAGCTTCTAAAAGCTGTTTAATGCTAAAGGTAGGTAGATTTTCAGTTTTTGTCATAAATATTTTATTTTGGTTATTTACCAAGCAGCAGCGTAATTAATAAAGGCTTTTCAAGTTAAAAATAACTGCAAAAAACACCTTAAAAACACCAAAAGACCGCTACTTGTGGAATTATTTAAAAGAAGATAAATCTTAATTTTGTAAGTAGAATTGCTGTTCGAATATAAATCGAGGAAATTCAAGCCGCTGTTATAACAAGCTTTGATCAAAATTTCAAGAATTATTTTTAAAGAGATTAGATAAAATGCAGGGCTACCGCATATAAATTTTCATAGACAAATATAATTAAACCGCTATCTGC
>CAZUPN010000009.1:0-5640 GCA_964622015.1 uncultured Rhizobiaceae bacterium
TATTGGTAATATAAATTCAAGTAATATATGGAATTATAAATGGGATTTAGTATAAGTTGTAATAGTTTAAATTTAATCTAGCACTCTGCATTTTTAGACAGTCAGATTTCTAAAATTGAAACTATTACACATCATGTAAGCCACATGGAAATTACCTTAACCAGGTTCTCCGGTGAAATCGGTTTACAAATTAAATCATTCATCCCACTTTCTTTGGTCTTTTCAATTACTTCTTGAGAGTTGTCGCCGCTTAAACCCACTATTGGAATTAGTTTATAATTATCAAAATTATTGGATGAATTGCCCTTTCTGATCAATTTTACTGACTCATATCCATCAAGTACTGGCATATTAATGTCCATTAAAACCAGGTCACAATTTTCCTGATCTAAAATCTCAATAGCCTCTTTACCGTTCATGGCAGTCTTAACTTTAAAATCAAAGCTTTCTAAAATTTTAGCGCTATATTTAAGATTAACATTTTCATCATCTACTATTAAAATTGTCTTACCTTTAGTTGCAAATGCTAGATTTCCCATGACCACATCATTATTGGCAAAAAACCACTTATCTAACAAATCAAGTAATATTTTTTTATTAATTGGCTTTGCTACAAAATCATTCATTCCAAAAAATAAAGCTCTTTGCTCAGCAATTTCTGCGGCAAGCGAAGTAATTGCAACAATTGGTACCTTTTGATAATTTATTACTACTTCCTGACTGAGAAATTTTGAGCGAGGATCACGAATGTTTTTAGTTGCCTCATAGCCATTCATCTTCGGCATTTCAATATCCATAAAAATCAAATCATATTGATTATTGGCAATCTTTTTAAGAGCTTCCTGACCATTTGTTGCTTCATCAGCCAAAACCAAATCATCAACTGCTTTTTTTACTATGAGACGATTTACGGCTTCATCATCAACGACTAAAATCCTTTTTTGTTTCAAAATTTTGTCCTTAATTTCATTAATTATTTTTGAATCATAAAAAGGAAATATTAAAATAAATTCAGTTGATTTGCCAAATTCTGACTGACAAATAATGTTACCTTTGAAGCTATTCATTACCCTTTTACAAAAAGCCAAACCAAGACCAGTACCACCTTCCTTGCCTTCGGTAATAAAGCTTTCAAAAATTTCTGCAACTTTTTCTTTAGGAATTCCTGGACCATGATCCTTTATCTTAATGAAATTGCGATCCTTCTCGGCTGCAACTGTAATTTCGATCCTAAAATTTGACCTATTCTTGTAGCATAAAGAATTTTTGATTAGATTAAATAAAACATATATGAATAAATCTTGGTCACCAAAAAATTTAAAATCAGTGACCAAATTTATATTAATAAAATTTTTATCTGTAATATCGCTGTAGCCAAAACTATTGATAGCTTCTTCAACCACTTTTGATGCTGAAACTAAAGCAAATTTATTAACATTAGTATCTCTGCCTTGTACATTAGATAAAATCGAGTCAATAATTTTGTTGGCTCTTTTAATAGTCAAATCACTTTGATCAATAGCATTATATATTTCAACTAGATCTTTAGTGGTGATTTGATGAATACTATCGTGATCTTGATTTAAAGGCTTTGATGGAAGGGAAATTTTAATATATCCAATAGCATTAATAATTGAATTAAGAGGATTACGCATTTCATGAGCAATAAAGCCGGCCAAAGATTTGAGAGTTTTAGATTTTTCCTGCTCTATTACATCACTTGAGTATTTAAATAAAGAGCTACCCAATACGGTTAAAATAAACTCAGGTAAGTTTTTTGTATAATTAATTGAAATCGAATTTTTAGTAAGCGTATAGTACAGCGCAATCGCTGCAAATACCCCAACAAAATACACAATTAGCGCATTCTTCCAGTCGAATAACAAGCATACAAGGAACAGCGACATTGAAATATCGCAAATAAATATTCCCTTAGCATTAGTTATAATTGTAAAAGTATGAAAAAATGGCAAACAATAGATAAGAGCAAAATATGAATAGCCAAGAAAATAACGTTTATAATTTTTGGGCCATTTTTCGTAAATAGCCATTAATAAACATAAAAGAGCTGCAATTACTCTTGGATATGGATTTTCGTAATTTTGAAATATTGATGTTGGTAAAAAGTAAAACAGAGGAAATGCTATAACACCTATAACCCCAACATATTTAAGTCTATAATCTGCATATTTATAGTAATTAACGTAAGAATTATATATAGATGAAATTATTTTCATTTATTAGCTCTTGCTTAAATTAAATTTAATATTTTCTATAATACTAACAATTTGCAAAACATCTCCAAAAATTACTACATATTTTTTTTTGTAGCAAGGTATCTTTAAACTACCGCCAATAATCTTAAATCCAAATTTTTTATAAACTCTGCCGAGCGCCTCTGGGCAGTGAGCAAAAACATAATTCGCATTCGTATTACCAACTAGCCACTTAAGCGCTAGAGATACAAAATAAAGCATATTTTGCTGATTCCTATTTTTTTCATCTAAAATCAGTCTACCTCCTTCCCAGCTATTTTCCAAATTAGGACACTCAATTCCTTGCTCCTTCATAATTTTCTCAGTAAGGGTATTGCCCTGCCCCACCTTTATAAACCTGAGCGCACCTATTGTATTACAGTCTTTATCTCTAAATGCCAGAACTATACCCAGATTGTCTCTTTTTCGCTCATCGCTGAAAAATTCTTTTTCTGTTTTATAGTTTTTATCCTCCCAGCAATTCCAGTAATCACCGCTGTATCTTATATCATAGACATTTTTCAATTCCTGTCGGGCATTAACTTTAATAACCGAAAAATCCTCTTCTTTCATATAAATATCGTTATATCCTTGATTTTGTAATTGTTAAAAGACTGGTTGGCCTAATTTATTTACATCTACTTTGAATTCAAGATTTTATTTATACAGGGCAAAGTAATGCTAAATTAAATCCATTATGATACAAGGTTAACTAGTCTAGCTCTTCGTTTTTGGCTTAAAACAGAAAGCAATTGCGAGAAGCTGCAGACAGCGCGGCAATACAGAGAATAGAAATAAACTATTGATTTATGACACAAGAAAACAGCTAAAGTTTTAAGTCACCGGATAATTACCGATGATTTTGATTGTGGTATTTCGATCAAAATCATTTTTTAGGGCAATAATTTCCTGACAGTGATCGGTGTAGAAGCCTTTAATTTCAATTAGATATGAGACATGATCTTTTTGATCGAGGATTTTTGGTTGGAGATTTGCTTTTTTTAATATTGATAAAATTTTATTTTGGGAAGTAGTTTTGTTGAGTTTGATGGTTAGTAAACTATTGTCAGATGTTGATTTTTCTTGATCTTTGATCGCAATGAGCAATAGATGATTTTGATTATGGGTGATGGATTTGGTTTTAGAAGTTTTTTTGATTGGTGGAATTAGGGCAAAAATTTTGGCTTCGCTTTTACTTAATAGTGACCACCAATCTTGATTGATCTCTAAGGCAAAGATTGCAATTTGAATTTGGTTTTTAGTAAGCTTAGTTATGATATCTTTGGCGGTTTTATGAGAGTCAATGGTAATAAAATCGCCGTAATATTTTTGCGTTTGATACAGATAGTCGGGGATATTTTTAGGGTTGCAAATGGCAATTTTAAGTTCTTGTTCGACGACATTTGAGGAGGTGATGATTTTGCGCCAAATATCAAAAATTGCTGATTTAGGGAAGGAAAAATCACATTTTTTTTGTAAATTTTTAATCATATCGGCTTCGCGGGCAGAGCGGATAAAAAATTTATAGTGGTTTTTATTTTTGAAATCAGCGACATTTTTAACAATTGCCATTCTTTTTTTTAACAGATCAATAATCCTATCATCAATAGCATCGATTTTTGCTCTGAAATCTTCTAAAGTTGAAATGGTCACGGTAGTTATTTGTTTTAAAAATTTATAAAACTATCTTTATTGGCCCCTCAGCCCGGCCGTTAATGAATTGATCAAGATATGGGTTGCCTGAATTGTCAATATCTTTTGCATTGCCATACCAAATGATTTTTCCTTCATATAACATTGCAATTTTATCGGCGATTTTTCTGGCTGAATTTATATCATGAGTGATTGATATGGTGGTGGCGCCAAGCTCTTTAGAATTTTTAATGATCAGATCATTAATTACATCAGCCATGATTGGATCAAGGCCAGTGGTTGGCTCATCAAAGAAAATAATTTCAGGATTAGCGGCAATTGCTCTGGCAAGCGATGCTCTTTTTTGCATGCCGCCTGATAATTCTGCTGGAAATAAATCTGCAACTTTTGAACTTAAGCCCACTGAATTAAGCTTAGAAATTGCAATTTCTCTAGCTTCTTCTTTAGAAATATTATTAGAGTAGATCAGGCGAAAAGCGACATTTTCCCAAATGGTTAGCGAGTCAAAAAGGGCGCCATTTTGAAATAAAAATCCAAATTTAGACATTAAATTATCTCTGGCTTGACTGGAAAAATTGGTTATTTCTTCACCATCAATTTTAATTGATCCAGAACTCGATTTAAGTAAGGTTGCGATGATTTTAATACATACTGATTTGCCACTTCCAGAGCCTCCAAGTATCACTAATGACTCACCCTTATCTACCTCTAAATTAACCCCTTTTAGAACCTGTTTAGAATTAAAAGATTTAATAAGATTTTCAATTATAATTTTTTTTGGCACCGTAATTTATAAATTATTTTGCTTTTGAAAGTTCGCTATCAATTACTTTTTGGAAAGTTTGATAATCCATATAGCCTTCCAATATTTTATCATTGATAAAGAAGGTGGGGGTTGACTGAATTTTTAGTATTTTTGCTGCTTCCATTCTTGATTCTAAAATTTGTACTTGTAGTTTGCTATCATTAATACAGGCTTTAAAATTTTTATCACTCATGCCATCTAATTTGGCAATTGATTCAAGCTTTTCACTGTATTTTTCATCAAAAGCCCAGGCATCTTGAGTTTTAAATAAAGCTCTTAAGAAACTGTAATATTTTTCGGATTTATTATTTTGATAATTTTTGCCATTGCAAATCGCCACCATTGCAGCGGTGAGTGCTGGTTGATTGAGCGGAAAGTCACGATGAATAAATTTTAATTTGCCATTATCGATATAATCAGTTTTTAGCCTTTCAAAAGATTCGCGATGAAAAGTGGCACAATGCGGGCAAGAAAGTGAGGCATATTCAATAAAAGTGACTGCTGCATTTTTATCGCCATAGATTATGTCATTATTATTTGGCTGCAAAATGGCTAATTTATCAGCTTCAGTGATAATATTATCTGATTTCTGATGCTCAGCTTCTTCATTTACTGCGGCGCTGACTACATCTTGAGGATTATCCTTAATTTTTTCAGCTTTTTGATGGTTAGCTTCTTTAAAAGAAGTCTTAGTCTTGTAATTATTAACAATTAAGGCTGAAAATGAAACTACTGCTACTAATGCCACAAAGGCAATGGTTAGTTTTTTAATGTTGTTTGTCATAATATTTAAATCTATTTTAGGGGTTATTAAGTTTTTTTTAAGTCTATTAAATTAAAGTATGAATAAAATAAGTCAAGATTTGCTAGCTACGATATATCAAAGCTACTTTAAAATTGTAAAATTTTGCTTTGATATATGGGGAC
>CAZUPN010000009.1:5740-9799 GCA_964622015.1 uncultured Rhizobiaceae bacterium
CCCGCAAGGCGGGGCCGGTGCTCATGCACCGCGAAAAAATAAAAATATATCAAAGCTACTTTAAAATTGTAAAATTTTGCTTTGATATATGGGGACCCCGCAAGGCGGGGCCGGTGCTCATGCACCGCGAAAAAATAAAAATATATCAAAGTCTAAAGGATTTTGGTATAGATAAATTGCCAATTTCAGTTTTTATAATTACCAAAAATGAGGCTGATCGTATCAAAACAGTAATTGATAGGGTTAAGGATTTTGCCGATGAGATCTTGGTAATTGACTCTGGAAGTACTGATGATACCGCTAAAATCGCCAGTCAAAATCAGGCAAAAGTAATTTTTAACGCCTGGCAGGGCTATGGGCAGCAAAAAATATTTGCTCAAAATCAATGTAAGAATAAATGGATTTTAAATATTGATGCTGATGAGGAGGTGTCAGAAGAGTTGGCTCTAGAAATCAGAGACATTTTTTTAAATAAAATCAACCAGCAATATGCCGGTTTTAAAATCAAAATCGTTAATAAATTTCGTTTTGAAAAAAAGCCCAAAAGATTTGCTTATTATTATAATCAACTACGTCTTTATAATATTGATTTTGCAGGTTTTAGGGCTAGCACAGTTCATGATTCGGTAGTTTTAAATGCTGGTAATCATAAAATCGGTCAGTTAAAAAATATCATTTATCATCAATCATTTAGATCTTATAGCCACTGGATTGAAAAGATTAATAGTTATTCTTCGATGCAGGCTTTAGATGTTCTTGAGAAGGGCAAAAAACCAAGTATTTTGAAGATAATATTTACTCCAAGCTTTGCTTTTTTAAAGGCTTATTTTATTAGAAGATATTTTATTTATGGTCTTGATGGTATTTTTTACAGCTATTTATTTTCCTTCTCGCGTTTTGCTAAAATGATCAAAATTCGTGAATTATTCAAGGCTAAGAATAATCAAAAATGCTAATAAATTATTTAAATCAGGAAATTACGCTTGATCAAAATCAGCTATTGATCTATCAAAAATTGTTAGAACTGGCGGATTTACTAGCTAAAAATGCTGGCAATAATTGCTGGTTAAATTTTTTTGCTAATAAAAAAAATACTCGCTATCGCCATAAAAATCTTTATATTTACGGCGAGGTTGGGCGTGGTAAAACTATGTTGATGAAAAATTTTTACGATGTTCAGAAAATCGATCAAAAAGTTTATTTTCACTTTAATGATTTTACCAAAAAAATTCATGAAAATTTACGTGATTTAAGAGCAGAAAAAAAAGAATATCCTGATGAGTTGCTTGAGGTAGCAAAAAGAATGGTTAAAGATGCCAAGCTACTTTGCCTTGATGAATTTCAGGCAATTGATATTGCTGATGCGATGATGCTTAGTAGAATATTCACTTTTTTATTTAAACAAAATATTATCATAATCTTTACCTCTAATTGTCACCCGCTTGAGCTTTATGGTAATGGGCTGGCTAAAGAATTATTTTTAGAATTTATTAATAATATTTTGCTTCAAGAATGTGAAATTGTAAGTCTTGATGGTTTGTGTGATTATAGAAGTTTAATAACAAATGATTCTTTTGATATTTCTGCCTTCGCGGCAATGACAAACGAAGCGGGAGTGACAATAGAGGAGACGGGAATAACGGGAGAGAATCAAATTTATTTATTAGATAATCAAAAAAATAATGACAAAATAAAAAAAATTATTGCTGCAATTACCGATAATCAACCATTAATACCAAGATCAATTGAGCTTTGGCAAAGAAAAATTATTATTCCTCAAAGTTATAAAAATATTGCAATTATTAATTTTGTTGATTTATGTATAGCTAATCTTGGCGCTAATGATTATCAGGCGATTTGCCAAAATTTTGATTTAATTTTCTTGTTACAAATTCCCGATTTTAACAAGGAAAATAATGATGAATTAAGAAGATTTATTTTATTAATTGATGAGGTTTATGAAAATAAAACCGCATTAATTATGTCAGCGGCGGTTGCAATTGACGATCTTGGTGCTGAAGTTTTAAAGGCAACAAAATCTAATTTAAAGGCTTTTAAAAGAACCATTTCTCGGTTAAAAGAAATTAGTTCCAGCCGATATTTTCAAACAACTAAATTATTTAAACAGATTAAAGATGTATAAATTATACCATCATCCTCTTTGTCCTTTTAGCCGTAAAATTAGAATTTTTTTAGTGGCAAAAGGAATTGAATTTGAATTGATAATTGAAAATTTTTGGGAGAGAAGAAAGGAATTTTTAGCTATCAACCCAGCAAATACAGTGCCAGTATTATTCGACCAGGATCATAATTTTTTTATCTGCCATAGTGCCACCATTATTGAATATATTGAAGAAAAGCATAATAAAAATAATAATCTTATCGGTAATTCATTATTTGAAAAAGCTGAATCCAGAAGAATTGCTAGTTGGTTTGATGAAAAATTTTATCATGAAGTCAGTAAATATATTTTAGCCGAAAAATATTTTAATCGCTTCACCCCTGGCAGTCATGAGCCTAATTCAGAAATATTAAGAGCTGCCCGTCATAATTTAAATATTCATCTTGGCTATATTGAATATTTAATTGAAAATCGGAAATATCTAGCCCGTGATCAAATTTCAATTGCTGATTTTGCTGCCTCAGCCCATATTTCAGTACTTGATTATTTTGGCGATATTAATTGGAGTCATCATGAAGAGATTAAAAATTGGTATAGTTTAATTAAATCGCATAAATTTTTTACTCAAATTTTAAAAGATCGAATTATCAATATTGCTCCGCCATCTTATTATTCTGAGTTGGATTTTTAATTATTTTTTAAGGTTTAAACATGTCAGATGTAACTATTTTAGATCATCAAAAAGCAGCAGTTTTTTTAAACCAAAATAATATTAGCAATTATAATATCGTAAAAATCGCTGGCGATGCCTCATTTCGCTCATATTATCGCGTCAGGTCGCAAAATAATAACTATGTTTTAATGTATGCGCCGCCAAAATATGAAGAAATAATGCCCTTCATTAAGATTGCCAGATTTTTAATTGAAAATAGATTTTTGGCGCCAAATATTCTGGCTTATGACCAGTTTCATGGCTTTATTTTGCTGCAAGATTTTGGCGATATGACTTATAGTAAATTTTTAGCTAATTATCGTAATTATGATCAAAAAGAGCAGTTGGAATTAAAGATTTATCAAAAAGCCTGCGATGTATTAACCGAGTTAAATTTTACCAAAATTCCCAAAAATGTCGCAATCTATGACAGCGCAATCCTGCTAAGAGAAGCGATGCTTTTTGTTGATTGGTATTTATTATTAGTGAAAAAAAATATTACTGAGGAAGAAAAATCCGAATTTAGGGAATTATTTTTAAATCTTTTTACATTTTTAAGTAAGCAAAATCAGATATTGGTGCTAAGAGATTACCATGTTGATAATTTGATGATTTTAACTGATGATCAGGCAATAGATCCGCAAACTAGCCAATCCCATCAACAATTAAACCTATCAAAAATTAAAGTAGGATTATTAGATTTTCAGGATGCGCTAATTGGCTCACCTGCTTATGATTTAGTTTCTCTTCTTGAGGATTCCAGATATGATATTAGCAATCAAACTCGCCAAAAGTTGTTTTTTTATTATTTAGCTAAAATAGAAGAAAGAATAAATAATAATATGTGTCAAAATGACGTAAATAAACAAAATTTCATAAATGATTCAAATAAAATAAATAAAGAATTATTGCAATTTAACAAAGAACAGTTTACTTTGGATTATAATATTTTGTCATTACAGCGAAATATTAAGATTATTGGCATATTCTCAAGGCTTGCTATTAGGGATGGCAAGGAAAATTATTTATCTTTATTGCCAATATTAATAAATTATGTCAAAACGAGATTTAATCAGGAAAATTTAACAGAAATTAAAGATAGAAATTTCAATAAAACATTCTTAGGATTAAAAAATAATACTAAGTATTATATCAGATGTAAAGACAAATCTGCAAATAATAATACAAATGTTGAAAGTTTTCTCTATGAACTTTTTGTTTCTCA
>CAZUPN010000009.1:9809-34889 GCA_964622015.1 uncultured Rhizobiaceae bacterium
GAGGACTTTAATTACTAAATAAGGCTTAACTCATTAAAATTTATTTAGGAGTTACTTATGGCTCAAGATTCTGATTTGTTTAATTCCGCTAACAATCCTGACAATTTGGTTGGTGTATTGTATAAAGCTTTGGAGCGTAAAGAATTTCCAGCTACTGAAGAAATAATCAGTTCAAATCCTTATCTTTGCCGTGTTGCAACCGAATCGCTTTCAACTTCAGTTGAACATAATTCTGCTATGAATGAACAAAAAATAGCAGCTCTAAACCCTGATCTAGCTAAAAAAATAGCAACACAAGTTCCAGAAAATACCGCTTGGCCAGAGTCAATATTGACTGCAATTGAAGCTGCTAATCAAATTTTTGCCGCTAATATGTTTAAAAATCCTGATCGAAATATAGAAAAGCAGCCATCTGCTAGCGTATCTAATCCTGAGGCTAATCTCAGTGCTCAAAAAGAAATTTAGGTCCGGTTTTATCTTAAGAAATACAGGTTTGTTTTTTCATTTTCTGGATTGCTGCGTCGCTTACGTTCCTGGCAAATGACGGACTCATGTAATGTCATTCTCAAGGAGCGTAAGCGACGCGGTAATCCAGAGCGCCTCTTAAGCAAAACTGTCATTAAAAGAAATTACACGAACCCATTATTTTTTGAATTGATTATAAATTTACTTTAAGCTAACTTCACTTCCTTATTCACTTTAAAGCTTTCAGCTCTCAAAATTAAGTTATCATTTTAATCATGAGTAATTTTCCGATTTTGTCACTAATCACTTTCTTGCCGATAGTTAGTGGCGTTTTTTTATGTTTTGTTAATAGTAAAAATGATAAAAATTATTATTATTTTGGCATATTAATAAGTCTGATCAATTTTGTTTTATCAGTCAAATTACTGGGGCTTGATCTGGCCAGTGATTCTTTTCAATTAGTAGAAAAATTTAGTTTTCTATCTGGCTATGATATAAAATACGCGCTTGGCATTGACGGTATCTCGGCTTTAATGATTATTCTAACCACTTTTTTGGTGCCGATTTGTTTGCTGGTAAGTATTACGCCTGTTAAGCAAAGAGTAAAAGAATATGTAGTTGCCTTTTTGCTTTTAGAAGGGTTTGTGATTGGTTCTTTTGGGGCAATTGATTTATTGCTATTTTATATTTTCTTTGAAGCGATGTTGATTCCGATGTTTTTAATCATTGGTATCTGGGGTGGTAAAGACCGTATTTACGCGGCTTATAAATTCTTTTTATATACTTTATTTGGCTCAGTATTTTTCTTAACCGCAATCATTTATATTTATTTAAAGGCTGGTACTACTGATTTGATTTTGCTTAAACAGCAATTACCGAATTTGACTTTTAGCGAACAAAAATGGCTGTGGTTGGCGTTTTTTGTTTCTTTTGCAATTAAAATCCCGATGTTTCCGGTTCATACTTGGTTGCCAGATGCTCACGTTCAGGCTCCAACTGCCGGCTCGATTATTTTAGCCGGTATTTTAATTAAGCTTGGCACTTATGGTTTAATCAGATTTTCATTGCCTTTTTTCCCGCTTGCTTGTCATTATTTTGCTTTGCCGGTATTTATTTTAAGTGTGATTGCAATTATTTACGCCTCTTTAGTTGCCTTAATGCAGGAGGATATGAAAAAAATGATCGCCTATTCTTCGGTTGCTCATATGGGCTTTGTCACAATCGGGATTTTTAGTTTTACCACTCAAGGTCTTGATGGCGCGATTGTGCAAATGATTAGTCATGGTTTGGTATCGGCCGCTTTATTCTTATGTGTTGGGGTAATTTATAATCGTTTACATACTAAATTAATTGCTGATTTTGGTGGTATTGCCATTAACATGCCTAATTTTGCTTTTTTGACGATGATTTTTGTGCTAGGGTCGGTAGGGTTACCTGGCACTAGCGGGTTTATTGGCGAGTTTTTGGCAATTATTGGCGCTTTTCAAGTAAATAAAATAATTGCAATTTTAGCTGCAATTGGCGTGATTTTAGGCGCTTGCTATATGCTATGGCTAGTAAAAAGAGTGTTTTTTGGCGAGATAACTAATGTGGCGGTAAAATCATTAAAAGATCTTGATTTTATTGAATTTATATCGCTTGCAACTATGGCAGTTTTAGTAATTATTCTTGGTATTTTTCCAAATTTAATTTTGATATATCTGGAATCGCCAGTGGTAAAAATTGTTAATTTATATCAAAACTGACAATATCTATACCAATAACGCTCACTTAATTATCCCCGCGGATATTTGTCATCCCCGAGAGGATAACAAATATGCTTCGTGGAGATAACAAGTTAGATAGGGGAGGTGGGTATAAGAGTTTAATTTAAAAATTATAAAATATGAATCTTACTTTAATTGCTCCTGAAATTACGCTTTTTTGTGGCGCGATATTGGTTTTAATGGCTGATGTTTTTTTTGCTAAGAGGCGGCTTTTTGATGGGAATTTTTATCTGATTTCTTATCTGATTTCACTAATATTTTGTGCCAGCGCGGCGTTTTTGCTGTTTAAGAATATTGACATTGATGGTAAATTAATTTTTAACAAAATGTTTTTGGTAACTTCTCTTACCAATTATGCAAAATTAGTAATTTTGTTTTTACTTACCCTCATAATTTATATCTCCAGAAATTTTTTAGCGGCAGAAAAGAAAGTTAGCGCAGAATTCTTAGCATTATTGATGATTGCAACCACCGGCTCAATGTTATTAGTGTCATCTAATGATTTAATGGCTCTTTATTTGGCAATTGAATTACAGGCGCTTAGTCTTTATTTGCTTGCTGCGATTAAAAAAGATTCGCTTAAATCTTCAGAATCCGGAATGAAATATTTTATTTTAGGTTCGGTTGCTTCGGGGATTTTGCTATTCGGTATTTCGATGATTTATGGTTTTGCTGGCAGCACCAATTTCCAGGCCTTAAGAGTATTTTACTCCCATCGTCCAGATTTAATCCAATTAACGATATTGCTTGGTTTTGTGCTAGTAATTACTGCAATGTTTTTTAAGATTTCAGCGGCTCCTTTTCATATGTGGGCGGTTGATGTCTATGAAGGTTCAAGCTCAATTGTTACGATATTTTTTGCTTCAATTGTTAAATTCTCAGCAGTAATAATTTTGCTTCGTATCTTTACTGATCTTTTAATTTACTGGGCTGGGATTGGTCAAATATTGATATTTAGCGCCTTACTTTCTTTGGCAGTTGGAAGTTTTGGTGCAATTAAACAGCATAATTTTAAACGATTACTCGCTTATAGTTCAATTGGTCATATCGGTTTTGTGTTGCTTGCAATTGGCACTCTAAGCTATGATGGCATCAAATCAGCGGTTCTTTATATCTTGGTCTATGTTTTAATCTCGCTTGGCACTTTTGGTTTTCTTAATTTGATTGAAGATTTAAGTAATGATGGCGAAGGAAAAACTGATCTTGATCAAAAAAATAAAGTGATTTTTGAGATTTCATCCTTAGCTGGCTTATCCAAAACCAATCCTTTAATGGCATTTTGTTTAGCGTTGTTGATGTTTTCAACTGCCGGAATTCCGCCTTTAGCTGGCTTCTTTGCCAAATTTTATGTATTTAATGCCTTTATTGGTCGTGGCTTTATAGCTTTAGCGGTAATAGCGATTTTATTTAGCGTGATTAGTGCTTATTATTATTTAAGAATTGTTAAAATCATGTATTTTGATGAGCCGAAATTCGACAAGTCAATTGTGGCTGCTAATTTTAATATCAAGTTAGTGATATTTTTTTCAGCAATGATTAATTTATTATTTGTGGTTTTCTTAAACCAGATTTTAATTACAATTACTGATATTTTAAAAATTTAATGTCTGATTTGAATTTAAATCATCAAATGATACCATTTAGTTCGGTAAAAAATGATCAGCCTTTAAGAGGTGAGGTTACGGTGCCGGGAGATAAATCAATTTCGCATCGGGCCTTGATATTTGGCTGTCTTGGTCATGGTAGAAGTAAAATTTCTGGTTTGCTTGAAGGTGAGGATGTCTTAAAAACTGCTAAGGCGCTGACAAAAATGGGGGCTGAGATTAGTAAATTGGATGATGGATCGTGGCAGATAAATGGTTCTGGTATTGCTGGCTTAATGGAAGCTGATGATGTTTTAGATATGGGTAATTCTGGTACTTCAACTCGCCTTTTAGCTGGCTTAGTTGCGCCTTATAATTTTACCAGTTTTTTTAACGGCGATGATTCTCTAAGAAAAAGGCCGATGCAAAGAATATTTGAGCCAATTAAAATGATTGGCGCTGCAATTGTTAGTCGGCAAAATAACTTTCTGCCTTTTGCAATAATTGGCGCTAAAAATCCGCTGCCAATTAGCTATGCAATGACAATGGCTTCAGCGCAAGTAAAAAGCGCAATATTACTAGCAAGCCTTACTATTAACGGTCGGTCATCAATTATTGAGCCTGAAAAATGCCGCAATCACACTGAAATCATGATGAATTATCTTGGTCTTAAATTGGCAATTGAGGATATAGAAATTTCCGGCTGCAAGGGCAGCAAAATTTCTTATCAAGGAATGCAGGAATTTGACGCCAAAGATTTTACCATCCCTGGAGATATTTCTTCAGCCGCTTTTGTAATTGTTGCGGCAATTTTGATTAAAGATTCTAAAATTAAAATTAATAATGTTGGACTCAATAATTTAAGAGATGGTATCGTTACCACTTTAATTGAAATGGGAGCCAATATTGCAATAGAAAATGAGCAAATTTTAGCTGGAGAGAAAGTTGTTGATATTATTGTGGAATATAGCAAGTTAAAAGCAGTTGAAGTGCCGGCTTCAAGGGCGCCAATCATGATTGATGAATACCCGATATTAGCAATTGCCGCTAGTTTTGCTGATGGCGTGACTAAAATGAATGGGCTAGCTGAGTTAAAAATTAAGGAAAGTAATCGCTTATTGATGATTGCGCAAAATCTGCAAAAATGTGGCATTGAAGTAAAAATCGGCGATGATTATTTAGAAATTAAAGGTGGATTCGCGCAACCTACAAAACAAGTAGATATTGTAACTAACCTTGATCATCGAATCGCAATGTCTTTTTTAATTATGGGGATGAATCTTGAGGGGGGTGTAAAAATCGATGATTGTTCAATGATTGATACTAGTTTTCCTGATTTTGTTAAAATTTTTAAAAAATTAGGAGCTGAATTTAACTAAAATCTTAACTTTAAATGCGGTCGTGGCGGAATTGGTATACGCGCAACGTTGAGGTCGTTGTCCTTTAAAAGAGGGTGGAAGTTCAAATCTTCTCGACCGCACCAATTTAATGTAATCCTATTACAATCAGAAGGTCAAGAGCATTAACCTATCAGAAATTGATCTAAAGCTTTTAGAGTTCAAAATTATTCCTTCTAATACCAAGCCTTATCTTGGGATAGTTATATATAAGCAAAATATTTTTAAGAAGAAAATTTAATAAAAAAAGTCAATCTATCAGAATATAGATTGGATTTTTTTATTAAATTTTCTTCTTAAAAATATTTTGCTATATGTAGTATTTTATATGGATTTTGGTATAATATTAAATAATATAGTTTGAAAATTTAAACCCCAGTTACTATATTGTCTCTAAGGCGTTATTAATCTTGATAGTAACTTAATTTTAAAATAAATGAAAAATCCTAACAGAAATTTAATAATTTGGGTAATTGTATTTATCGGAGCTTTGATCATTTCAGATGTGGTTGGTGGATCGTTTGCTTTGGATGGTAAAAAATTGGTGTTTAGTGAATTTATCAAGAAGGTTGAATCAGGTGAGGTAACTCAGGTTGAAATTAAGGGTAATGATTTAACCGGAAAGCTTAAAGATGGTGGTAATTTTTCGACCTATTTGCCGCCATATCCTACTTTAGTTGAAAAATTACAGGCAAAAGGAGTAGAAATTAATGCGGTTCCCATCATTAGTAAATCAGAAAGAATGATTAGCGGATTTTTGGGATGGTTACCGTTTATTTTGATGATTGTGCTTTGGGTGTCTTTTGCTCGTAGTATGGGTGGCGGTGGTGGTAAAGTTTTGGGATTTGGTCGCTCAAAAGCTAAATTATTACAAGATGCCAGAAATAAAGTGACTTTTAAAAATGTTGCCGGCATTGATGAGGCCAAACAGGATTTAATGGAGGTGGTTGATTTTTTAAAAAATCCTAATAAATATTCTGGGCTTGGGGCTAGAATTCCGCGTGGATGCTTATTGATTGGCTCTCCTGGTACTGGTAAAACTTTATTGGCCAGGGCGATTGCCGGTGAAGCTAATGTGCCGTTTTTTTCAATTTCTGGTTCAGATTTTGTTGAAATGTTTGTTGGTGTTGGTGCAAGTAGGGTCAGGGATATGTTTGAGCAAGCTAAAAAAAGCGCTCCTTGTATTGTTTTTATTGATGAAATTGATGCGGTTGGACGCCATCGTGGTAGCGGCGTTGGTGGTGGTAATGATGAAAGAGAGCAAACTTTAAATCAGCTTTTAGTTGAAATGGATGGTTTTTCAGATAATGAAGGGGTGGTGATTATTGCCGCTACTAACCGTCCGGATGTTTTAGACCGTGCCTTGCTTCGGCCTGGAAGATTTGATCGCCAAATTTTTGTACCAAATCCCGATATTTTGGGCCGTAAGCAGATATTAGAAGTCCATGTTAAAAAAATTATGGTTGCTCCCGATGTTGATCTTGAGATGATTGCCCGTGGTACCCCAGGTTTTGCCGGCGCTGATTTAGCCAATTTAATCAATGAAGCCGCTTTGCTTGCTGCTAGTAGCAATCAAAAATTGGTGACAATGGAAAATATGGAAAAAGCCAAAGATAAAATCATGATGGGATCAGAGCGTAAAAGCCTGGTTATGCAGCGCGAAGAAAAAGAATTAACTGCTTATCATGAGGCTGGACATGCAATTGTTGCTATTAATTGTTCTAATTCTGATCCGATTCATAAAGCAACTATCATTCCTCGTGGTCGGGCTTTAGGAATGGTGATGAGATTGCCAGAAAGAGATCAATTTTCAATTACCCGTGCTAAACTTCATGATGATTTAGCAGTTTCAATGGGTGGCAGAGTTGCTGAAGAGATAATTTTTGGCTATGATAAAGTGACAACTGGCGCCTCTTCAGATATTGAGCAGGCCACTAATATTGCTAAAAATATGGTGACCAAATGGGGCTTAAGTGATAAATTAGGTCCGGTTTGTTATGGTAGCGATAATTCTGGAAAATATTACGGTGCTCATGAGACTGAATTTTCTGATGAGATTGCAAGATTAATTGATTCTGAGGTTAAAAGAATAATTGAAGAAGCAAAATCAAAAGCTGAGAATATTTTAAAATCCAAAAGAGATGATTTAGAAAAATTAGCACAAAATTTACTCGAATATGAAACTTTAACCGGTGATGAAATTAGAGATTTAATTGCTGGCAAAGAGATTAGAGAAAAAGTCATTCATGAAAATATCATTAATCAAGAAAATCTGATCCCTAAAATTGCCGAAGTAAAAAAACCGGTCAAAGAGGGTTAGGAATTTAGATTCTTGGTCGTAATCTGGATTGCTGCGTCGCTTGACGCGCTCCTCGAGAGTGACGAAAGTCTTTGAAGTTGTCATTGCGAGGAGCCGCAGGCGAAGCGGCAATCCAGAAAATAAAGTCTCTTGATTTTTTAAGACAGTATCATTCCTGCGGGATTCAGCAGTAACGTAGCGGCAATATATTTATGATTTATGCATTTAGGTAATTTAGCTCTCGATTCTATCATTTTTAATCCGCTCTTATTATCAAGAATCCAATTTGGATTTACTATTGCTTTTCATATAATTTTTCCGGCTTTTAGTATCGGTCTTGCCGGCTATCTGGCGATCAATGAAGCTTTATGGCTTAAAACCAAGAACCGATTATATCGTGATATTTACCAATTTTGGATTAAAATTTTTGCGATTTCTTTTGGTATGGGGGTGGTATCTGGCGTTTCACTTTCTTATCAAATCGGTACCAATTGGTCGGTATTTTCTGCTAAAGTCAGTAATGTCATTGGCCCGCTTTTTGGTTTTGAAGTTTTGACCGCATTTTTTTTAGAGGCATCATTTCTAGGAATCATGCTTTTTGGTTGGAATAAAGTCAGTAACCGAATCCATTTTTTAGCAACTTTAATAGTTACAATTGGCACCATAATTTCAGCTTTTTGGATCACTGCTGCTAATAGTTGGATGCAAACCCCACAAGGTTTTGAAATTTATAATGGTATTTTTTATCCAACCAGCTGGCTAAAAATTATTTTTAACCCCTCATTTCTTTATCGCTTTTTTCACATGACAATTGCCGCTTATCTTGCAACCGCCTTTGTAGTTGCTGGGGTTTCCGCCTGGTATTTATTTAAAAATATTTATCCAGATCATGCTAAAATAATGTTTAAGATGTCGATGTTGATGATTTTTTTAGCAATTCCACTACAAATTTTTATTGGTGATTTACACGGCATCAATACTGCAAAATATCAACCAGCAAAATTAGCGGCAATTGAAGGTATATGGGAAAATGAAACTGGGGCCGGACTTAGAATTTTTGGTATTCCAAATCAAGAAAAAGAGCAAACTAAATATGCAATTGAAATCCCAAAACTTGCGAGTTTAATTATCAAGCATGATAGTAATGCTGAAATAATTGGCCTTAAATCTTTTGCCAAAAATGAGCGACCATTAGTATTTCCAGTATTTTGGTCATTTAGAGTAATGGCTGGAATTGGCGCAATCATGCTAATCACCGGTTTAATTGCTGCCTGGCTTTATTATCGCCGCCGGCTTTTTGTAACTAAATGGTTTCAATTATGGTGCATTTTTACGATTCCAACTGGCTTTATCGCAATCATTGCCGGCTGGTTTGTAACTGAGCTTGGGCGTCAACCATATATTGTCTATGGTTTATTGAAAACTAGCGAGGCAGTTTCACCAGTTCTTGGTCAAAATGTTTTAATTTCGCTGACCGCTTTCATTGCGATTTATATTTTTATTTTTAGTGCCGCAATTTATTATATTTTAAAATTGATTATCAAAGGTATCAAGAGTCAAGATCATGAACCTATTTATGGTGATCATAAAATTTCGAACTAAATTATGATTAATTTTTCTAATTTTCTTGATTTGCCATTTATCTGGGGCGCGATAATTGCTTTTGCAATTTTTGCCTATGTTTTGCTTGATGGTTTTGATTTGGGGATTGGGATTTTATTTCCTTTTGCGCCGTCTGAGTCTTGTAAAAATAAAATGATGAGTTCGGTTGCGCCTTTTTGGGATGGTAATGAAACTTGGTTGGTGCTTGGCGGTGGCGCTTTATTTGCAGCTTTTCCTATTGCCTATTCAATTATTATGCCAGCTTTTTATCTGCCGATTATTTTTATGCTACTTGGTTTGATACTTCGCGGCGTTGCCTTCGAATTTCGGTTTAAAAGCAAAAAATCGCGTATTATTTGGGATTATTCTTTTCATTTTGGCTCAATTATCGCCGCTTTTTTTCAAGGTATAATTTTAGGCAGCTTCATTCAAGGCATCAAGGTTGAAAATAACGCCTTTGCAGGCGGTAGCTTTGACTGGCTCAATGCTTTTTCAATTACTACCGCAATTGCTTTACTCTTTGGCTATTGTTTACTTGGTGCCACTTGGTTAATCATGAAAACTGACGGTGTAACCCAAAAATGGGCCCGCCAATATGCGATTTATTTATTAGTTTATGTCACTTTTTTTATCGGCATTGTTACCTTATGGGCACCATTCTTAAGTGAGCAGATTTTTAATCACTGGTTTAGTTTTCCTGATTTTTTCTATCTTTTACCAATCGCATTATCTTCAATATTGATAATCACACTTTTATTTATAGCCATCCATAAACAAAAAGAAAAGATGCCATTCTTGCTTGCGATCTTGCTATTTTTTTGCTGCTATTTAGGGCTGGCAATTACTATTTGGCCTTTTGCTATACCATATAAATTGTCGCTCTGGCAAGTAGCTGCAGCGAGCAGTTCTCTATCGCTTTTATTGATCGGCATAATAATTTTTCTACCGATAATTTTAATCTATACCGGCTATAGCTATTATGTATTTCGTGGTAAGTCAGAAGAGGAGATTGGATATTGACGAATTTTCTAATTTTTACTTGCAAAATAAAGTTATTCTATTTATGTTGAGCCTCTTAATTTTTTTTAAAGGGTGCTCAATTTAAGTGCAAAATAACTGCTAAGATAGCTTCTTTGCCAACTGGGATCGTAGCTCAGCGGTTAGAGCAGGACGCTCATAACGTCTTGGTCGTAGGTTCGATCCCTACCGATCCCACCAAATTTTTTAATAATATTTTTTTAAAAGTAAAATGCCGAAGGTAAAAACAAATAGCAGTGCCAAAAAAAGATTTAGAGTTACCGGCACTGGGAAATTAACCCACAAACAAGCTGGTAAAAGACATAATCTAGGCAAAAAAAGCAATAGAAGAATCAGGCAATTGAGAAAAACCGCCATCTTAGCTGATGGTAACACTAAGAGCTTGCTGAGATTTCAAATGCCATATGATCGCAAGTAATATTAATAATTAACTTAAGTTTAAACAATGAGTCGCGTTAAAAAAGGTGCCACAAAGAAGGCAAGACATAAAAAAATTCTTAAATTAGCTAAAGGCTATAGAGGCCGCGCTAAAAATTGCTACCGTATTGCAATTGAAAAAGTAGAAAAAGCTTTACGCTATGCTTATCGTGATCGCAAAGCCAAAAAAAGAGATTTTCGTGGTTTATGGATACAAAGAATCAATGCGGCAGTTAGAGAATATGGCTTGATTTATTCAAAATTTATCAATGGCTTAAAGCTTGCAAATATTGATATGGACCGCAAAGTTCTTGCTGAACTGGCTGTAAGTCAGCCTGAGGCCTTCAAGCAAGTTGTCGAAAAAGCCAAAGCTGCTTTATAATTACTTATCACAAGCCTGTTTGTAATTAGTATAAATTAGCGAAATCAAACGCTTATTTTCATTTTATGAATTGCCGCGTCGCTTCGCTCCTCGCGGGAAGAGTGACGGATTTGCGTAATCATCACTCTTCCAGGAGCGTAAGCGACGCGGCAATCCAGAAATTTTAAGACAGTATCATTCCTACAGCAGTTAAGGGTTAATAACATAAGTTTAATTTTTCAAACCATGTCTCTTTACAGCATATATCTCAAAAATAATAAAGATGATCAAATTGAGGATGTTATCTGCCTAAAAGATGGCTTTTCCTGGCCCGCTTTTTTCTTCGGACCTTTCTGGTTTATCTATCATAAAATGTTAAAAGAATTTCTGATTTTAATCATCGTTAATATTTTCTTTACCAATTTATCTTGGAATAATTTTTTAGGAAATATTGATTTTTTTATTTTACAAATCGGCTTTGCTATTTTAGTTGCAATCAATGCTAATTTCTGGCGAGATTTATCTTTAAAAAAGAAAAATTATCAATTTTGTTCATCAATTATCAGTGATAATTCTGAGCTTGCCTGTGCACGATTTATTGAAGGACTCACCAATGATAAGAATTTTGATTTGACAAAATTTTCCGACATAATTGTTAATCCTAAGGTTTGTTACAATAAATCCTACTTTGATTTTCTGAAATGCAAAAAGAAATCATCCCTTAGTTCATCTTAGGTTACAAATGGCATTTGAAAATTATCTAAAAAACCTGATTAATCATACTGGCTCATTGTCGGTTGCTGATTTTATGAATGAGGTTTTATTTAATCCTAAATATGGCTATTATCAAAAGAATCTTGCTATTGGTAAAAAAGCAGATTTTATTACCGCTCCTGAAATTAGCCAAGTTTTTGGTGAAATTATCACTTCTTATTTGCTGAATTTTTTTACTAGCAAAAATCCTGATTTAAATAATTCTAAGCTAAATATTAGTTTAGTTGAGATGGGAGCAGGGCGGGGTACTTTAATTAAAGATATTTTAATTTCTTTAAAAAAATTAGCTGATAATGATGTTATTGATGCTAAATATTTTTTACAATTTGTCAGTTTTAATATCATTGAAATCAGCCCAAAATTACAAAAAATACAAAAAGAGAATTTGCAAAAAGTTGCTCTTGGGGCCAATATTACCATAAATTGGTATCAGGATTTTGAAGAGTTTTTAGCCCTAAATAATAATCAAGAAATTTATTTTATTGCTAATGAATTATTTGATTGTTTTGCGATTAATCAATTTATTATGGTAAATAAAGAGCCTGATAATCAGCATCTATGGCATGAAATTAGGGTGACTTTGGAGCGCAAAGATCAAGCAGAGGATTTTAAATTCTTTAGGGCCGATTTTAATCCAGCAATTCATAAATTAGTAGCCAAATTGGTTGCTGATGAGATCTTAGATCGTGATGCAAGCCTTAAAGAAGGGGCGGTTTTTGAATATAGTTTTGCTGCAGTTAATTTTATGAAAAAATTAGCTAGCCATATCAAAAATAACTCGGGCTTGGCATTAATTTTTGATTATGGTTATATTGAAAATAAATTAATTACCACATTACAGGCAGTTAAAAATCATCAGCAATCTGGAATTTTTAAAGAGCTTGGAGAAGCTGATGTAACTGCATTAGTAAATTTTTCAATGCTTAATAAAACCGCTAAAAATTGCGGCTTAAATTCTTCCTTAATAACTCAAAGAGAATTTTTAATCGCTCTTGGTGTTGAGGAAAGAAGGCGCGCTTTATTAAGCAATAAAAATGAGTTAGAAAAAGCAGAAATAAATTCTGCAATCAATCGTTTGATTGACCAAGATCAGATGGGAGATTTATTTAAATGTATGATTTTATGGAATTAAATTTTACTACCGATAACCTGTTAATTAATATTAATAAACCAGTTGGCTGGACGTCAGCCAAGGTGGTGGCAATGGTAAAAAAAATTACCAAAGCAAAAAAAGTTGGTCATTTTGGCACCCTTGATCCTTTTGCTGATGGCGTCTTACCAATTGGCTTAAATAAAGCAACCAAGGCCGGCCAATATGTGACTGATTTTAGTAAAAAATATTATTTTCAGATTAAATGGGGAGAATTTCGCGATACTGATGATGTTGATGGTCAGGTAATTCAAACCTCTAAAAAACGCCCGTCAAATAACCAAATTAATGCGGTATTAATTAATTTTATCGGCAATATTGCGCAAACTCCATCACGTTTTTCGGCAATTAAAATCAATGGTAGCAGGGCTTACGAATTGGCAAGAAAAAATATTAATTTTGAAGTAAAATCAAGACAAATCACGATTAATTCCTTAAAATTAATTTCTAATAATTCTGACTTTGCAGAATTTGAGGTCGAATGTTTAAAGGGAACTTATGTTAGAAGTCTTGGCCGCGATATCTGTCAGATGCTTGGAGTATGTGGTTATTTAAGCGCCTTAAGAAGATTATCAGTTGGAAGATTTTTATACAATAAGACAATTTCTCTTGATAAGTTAAAAAACATAGTTAATTATAACTGTAATTCTGATAGTCTTGATGGCTCGCTGTTTTCTCTATCGCTTATATTAGATTTTATGGTTGCAGTAAAATTAGATGATTCTACCGCTTTAAGATTCAAAAATGGTCAAATCGTAAGTTTTAATCAGTCCTTTTTAGGGCGATCTTTTGATAATCAAATTTATCTAAATCAAAGCGTAGGGAATGTTTTGGATTCATTTTCTCAAAAAATTGCTAATAAGGATTTTTTTGATGGAAGAGTCATGCGAGTTTTTGATAGTCACTCAGAATTAATTGGTTTGGCTGATGTGCAACATGATAAGCTAAGGCCAATTAACGTTTTTTGATCAATTTTGATGAGGTTTTATAAATGTCGATTTTAATAAAGAAAGATATAGTAAAGGAATATTCCAGAAATAAACAAGATACTGGTTCGGTTGAAGTTCAGTCAGCAATTCTATCCAAAAGAATTGACAATCTTACTGAGCATCTAAAAATCCATAAAAACGACTTTTCGTCAAGAAGAGGTTTATTGATTTTGGTTGGCAGAAGAAGAAGATTGCTTGATTATCTAAAAAAGGAATCCCCAGAGCGCTATGAAAATCTAATTAAGAAATTAGATTTAAGAAAATAATCCTCCTTCGCTAAAGCTACGGCGGAGAGGTCCGCTGGAGTTTTAGTAAAGGTACCCGTCTTGCCATAATTGTTTTATGGCGGACCTGTCCGCCATAGCTTTAGTGAAGGTCGATAATAATAAATAATAATAATAAAAATATGTTTAATGAAGTAAAAAGAGAGATTAATTGGAATAACAAGACTCTCACTATTGAAACCGGTAAAATTGCTCGCCAAGCTAGCGGTTCGGTGGTTGTAAGGATGGGTAATACCGTGGTATTATGCGCAGTGACGATGGCAAGCAAAGCGCTTGAAGGGGTGAGTTTTTTCCCGCTAACCGTAAATTTTGTTGAAAAATCTTATGCTGCCGGCAAGATTCCAGGTGGGTTCTTTAAAAGAGAAGCTAAACCAAGTGATAATGCTACTCTGGTTTCAAGATTGATTGATCGTATTATCAGGCCATTATTTCCGGAAAATTTTTATCGTGAAGTTAATGTGGTTTGCACAGTTCTTTCTTATGATACAACCTGTAATCCAGATATTGTAGCAATTATTGCTGCTTCTGCCGCTTTGGCAATTTCTGAAATTCCTTTCAGTGAAGCAATTGCTGGGGCAAGAGTTGGTTTGATTGATGATCAAATGATATTAAATCCAAGTGTTGAAGAACTTAGAAAAAGTCGTTTAGATTTAATCGTTGGCGGTACTAAATCATCAGTATTAATGGTTGAATCTGAAGTAAAAGAATTAAGCGAAGAGCAAATGCTTGCAGCGGTTAATTTTGGCCATCAACAATTTCAGCCAGTAATTGATTTAATCAATGATTTGAAATCTGTAGCTGGCAAAAAGAAATTGGAAGTTGTTGATGAAGATAATTCTGAATTAAAAAAACAAATTTCTGATTTAATTGGTGAACAGTTAATTGCGGCTTATAAAAAGCAACAAAAGCAAGATCGCGCTTTAGAATTAGAAGCGATCAAAAATATTGTTAAGGAAAAATTTGTTAATGAAGAAGCTGGGGTTACAGCAAATAAAGTTTCGGCACTTTTCAAATATTTAGAAAAAGAAATCGTCAGAAATGATATTTTAAAAAATTCAATTCGAATTGATGGTAGAAAAGTTGATCAAATCAGACCGATCAATATTGAAGTTGGTTTATTGCCACAAGTTCATGGTTCAGCTTTATTTACCAGAGGCGAAACTCAGGCTTTAGTAGTGACCACTTTAGGCTCTTCAAAAGATGAGCAATTGGTTGAAGGTTTAGAATTTAATCTATCTAAAGAAACCTTCATGCTGCATTATAATTTTCCTCCTTATTCAGTTGGTGAAGTTGGGCCATCACGTGGTCCGGGACGTAGAGAAATTGGTCATGGTAAATTGGCCTGGAGAGCGATCAATCCGGTTTTTCCTCATAATCAGGAAAATTTTTCTTATGTTACCAGAATCGTTTCTGAAATCACCGAATCAAATGGCTCTTCTTCAATGGCCAGCGTTTGCGGTGCGTCACTTTCATTGATGGATGCCGGAGTTCCAATTAAAGAAGCGGTTTCTGGTATTGCGATGGGATTAATTAAAGAAGGCGATAATTATGTTATCCTTTCTGATATTATGGGTGATGAAGATCATTTAGGAGATATGGATTTTAAAGTAGCTGGTACTAAAAATGGTATTACTGCTTTGCAAATGGATATTAAAATTAACGGTATTAGTTCTGATATCATGGAAAAAGCTCTAGATCAGGCAAAAAACGGCCGAGCGCATATTTTAAAGATTATGATTGAATCTATGCCTGCTACCAGATCAGAATTTAATCCTAATGTTCCAAGGGTTGAAGTTATGAATATTCCGCAAAAAAAGATCAGAGATGTTATTGGCGCCAGAGGTAAGGTAGTCAGAAATATCTGCGATCAAAGCGGTGCCATAGTTGATATTGAAGATGATGGTACGGTTAAAATCTCTGCCAATAATAATGATGCAATTAAAAAAGCGATTGCCATGATTAATGAGGCAATATTTGAGCCTGAAGTTGGTGATATTTATGAAGGTCCGGTAGTAAAAGTTATTGATGCTGGCGCTTTCATTAATATTTCTAATAATCGCGATGGTTTTGTTCATATTTCTGAGCTTGCAGAATATCGCGTTGACTTTGTTGAAGATATTATTAATGAAGCAGATATCGTTAAAGTAAAAGTAATCGGCTTTGATAAAAAGGGTCGCCCAAAATTAAGCTATCGCTGCGTTGATCAAAAAACCGGCGAAGATATTTCTGACCGCTTTCCAACTCTAGAAAACAGAGATGAGCGCAATTATCGTGATAATGATCGTCAAGACAATGATCGCGGTGCTAGAAAAGAGCGTTTCGATAGAAATGATCGTAACGATCGTGACTCTGATAAGAAAAAAAAGTTTTTTTAAAAGCCTGCTTTTTTTAAATACCAACTCTAAGGCTAATTAGTGATTTCGCATTTTTATTTATCATTTTTTAGATAAATAAAGATGCAAAATCATCTTGTCTCAGCTTATACCGTTTGTTATAAATTAACTATTTACTTGATCTTTTACGGTTAAGCGAATAAAACCTATATAGTTTTGGCCGTAAGAGCTTGTTGACAATCTTTTTTAATTTCAGTTTTGGCATATTTTTAGCGCTTTTTTGGGAAAATTACGATAAATATCTGGAAATATTTTAAGTAATTTTATCAAAAAATAAGCAAAGATAGGACAAAATATGGAATTAAAAAGATTGTCTCAACAAGCTCTAATAACAAATCTCATCTATAATTACCTTTTTTTAGCTTCATCTTTTGGTTCTAAAATTGCGAAGAAAATCCGCCCGTATATATTGGTGATACAGTTGGATTTTCTTCGCCATTTTATCCTCAAAAATATTTCGCTAAAAAAGCCAATTATAGATGAGATTTGTGTACCGGGCAAACAGCTAATTTAGCACTAATAACGAATTTGAATTAATGAATACTAATTTTTTATCTCGAAAAATTATTTGTAAGAATCTCTCGATTGGTAAATATTTCTCCATTATTGCCGCTTTTATAGTCACCATTACCGTTTTGCTCTACTGCTATTTAAATTGGGATTCTTATAATAAGAACTTACTACGTACTTTGAATGAGCAAATTGACAGAGTTGATCTGTATTTTTGCGATACTATGGAAAGCAATTTCTTTTTTTTAACTTACTTAGGCCATTATTTGCAAAGCACCGATACTGCAAATTTAAAACATATAAATAATTTATTAGCTATTTTTAAAAATAGTAACAAATCTTCTGATGTGTTATCCTGGTCAAATGAAGATTTAAAGGTGGTTGCCGCTGCTCATGTTGAGGTCACTAAACCTATCGATATATCTGATCGTGATTATGCTATTCTTAGCAAATTTAATCCTGGAAAAATTTATCTTGGTAAGGTTGTTTATGCAAGGCCAATCAATAAATTGGTGATGCCGGTTGCGATGGGAGTTATTAATAAAAATCGTCAATATATCGGATCGATAATTTTTGGATTTGAAATATCAAAAATTGAACAGAAGTTAGAGGCCTTAGTTGCTGATGGGGTAGAGTTTGCGTTTTTTGATAAGGATTTTAATCAGGCTTTGAATTCAAAGAATTTTGTTCTAACTGCTGAGGCGCTAAATAAGATAAAAAATTTAAATGTTGCAAAAAAATCTGGCCAGCTTGTTGGATTTAGTTTTTTTAATAACAGCAAAAATACTCGCGCTATCTATAAAATCATGGATTCATATCCATATTTGATAGTAGTACAATTTAATCGCGACTATTTAAAACACGAAATAATGATGGAGATTTTTAAATCTATCATTGAGATGGTGATGATTTTATTTGGGCTTGGACTAGTTTTTTATGTAATTAAAAGGATCCTGGTTAACCCAGTGATTAAACTATCCGACGCTATTGAATCGATAGCTAAAGATGAGGATAAGGAAGTTATTTTTCCTAGTAGTAAAATTAGAGAATTCAATCGTCTAATTGAGCAAATTAATCAAATTCATGATTATAAAGAAAGATTAAAAGATGCCGATAAATCCAGGAAGGCATTTTTTGCCAATATGAGCCATGAGCTCAAGACTCCGCTTAATGGCATTATTGGTTTTTGTAAAATGCTCAAGGCTGATATGTATGGCCCGGTCTCAAAAGAAGCAAAAGAAACTCTGGATCTGATGTTTTCTTCGGCACAAAATCTACTTTCTTTAATTAATGATTTACTGGATTTTTCCAATATGAATTTTGGCAAAATTGAGCTAAAAGAAAAGCAATTTGATATTGATCATGAGATTAAGGCGGTTATCCGGCTATTTTCTAATGATGCTAAAAATCAAAATATCAGTATTATCTATAATTCTAATTCGCAAATGATATTTGCTGATCAAAAAATGCTTAAAGAGTTACTGATACATGTTATTTCAAATGCAATAAAATATAGTAATTCCGGTGATAAGATTGATGTTGGATTAAATCGTCAAGATGATGCTCTTGAAATTTCGGTCAGAGATTACGGCGTTGGTGCTAAAATGAATAATAATGATATTAATATTGGGTTGACTGATGGCTATTCAAGAGTTAATGTTAGGCAAGGCCCTGGTATGGGTTTAACATTAGTTAAAAAAATAGCCGATCTACATCAGGGGAAAATATTAATTAATAATGAATTAGAGCAAGGTTTTGAGATAAAATTTATTTTACCTAAATCTAGAATTTTGTAGTTAAGCCAGGAGAAATTTTATGAATAATGAAGTTACAGTAAAAAAGATTGTTATCGTCGAAGACAATCCGGTTAACCAAAAATTAATGCAAAAAATTGTCACTATTTTAGGTCATGAATTCATAGATGGTGGCGATGGCTCAAACATAGATGTTATTAAGTTAATCAAAGCCCAAAAGCCATCGGTAGTTTTGATGGATGTACAATTAATTGGAGTCTCGGGAGTCGATCTAACCAAGCAAATTAAAGCAGATCCAGAAATTTCTGCAATACCGGTGATCATCATTACCGCCCTTTCAACCAAGCATGATCAAGCAAGAATCATTGCAGAATCAAAATGTGACAATTACATGGCCAAGCCATTCCTACCTGAGGATTTAGCTAAGAAAATCGAACAATTTCTGCCAATAAAAAAACTTAATTGGAATTAGTAAATTTTTTCTATCAACCAGCCAAGCTAACCATTTTCACGAATCTGAGCGATAAAAATAAGTTTCTGTTTCAATTGTTAAAATTCAACTAAATTATCAATCACAAACCAAAACCGGCATTTAAAATAGAGTCATTATTCAAAAATCAGCGTTATAGTGGGGCTAATACCAAAATCCATATAAAATACTGCATATAGTAAAATATTTTTGAGGAAAATTAATGCTTTTAAAGCCCTGTGTATATTGATATAAACCGGGCTTTAAAAGCATTAATTTTTACCAAAAAGATGAAGCTATAAGCAGTATTTTATATGGATTTTGGTATAACATCAAACACAAATCTGTTGATATTTTAATCAAGGGGTTTTAGATTTAGGGCTCTATATTTCCGCCTGAAATTTATTTAAAAAAAGAAATTTTAGGTTATATCACAGCAATTTTTTACCACGGGATATTTGTGACTAAAGCACCAAAAATATTAAGCTCATTTTGTAGGATTAGATTCTTAACCATTACCATCATATCATTTTTCATTGCTTTCAAATTGGCGTCTGCCCAAGGAAATTCTGCATTAAATAGAAAAAATTATCGCTATTTTCCTCGCATCGAAAGTGACAATAAATTTAGCATTAAAAGACAGATCAGGGATCATAAATTATTGATTCCAATTTATCAAAATCAGGAGGGTGATTGGTTGTTATTTACTGATTTAAGAGGCGGGTTTGATAATCTTGGTTCGTCGCAGTATAATGCTGCAATTGGCTATCGAAAATTAATTAATGATACAATTATTCTTGATCAAAAGCAGTGGATAATTGGTTTTTATGGCTCGCTAGATCGGCTGCTTAGTAAATATCATCATGTGTTTTTGCAAGCAATGTTTGGGGCTGAATTATTATCGGATGATTATGATTTTAGAGTTAATATTTATTTGCCGCAAAATAAAGAAATGATCATTGAGGATCTTTCTTATATACCGGAGTTGCAGCGTTCCAAATTAGGGGTAACCTATGTCAAAGAAAAGCCCCTAAAAGGTGCTGATATCGAATTTGGCTATAAATTGCCGTTTGATTTTGTGCAAAGTAAATTATTTGCCGGTGGATATTATTTTAAAGGCGATGGTTATCCATCAATATCCGGGCCTAAAATAAGATCGGAGATTTATTTTGATCGAGGCAATATAAAGTTTCTGCCAAAGGCTCTTAATTTAACTTTTGGTTTTGAATATCAATATGATCAGACCAGAAAAGAGCAGATATTTGGATTAGCAAAAATTAGTTATAAATTTGGGAGCGATTGGCGCAGTGATCATCAATTAAAAAATCGCATGACTGATTTTGTGGTCAGAGATGTTGATATTGTCACTAATAAGCGCCAGTTTTTTGATGATGCGCTTTATGATGGCTCAAATCGATTAGGAAAAATTTACATTATCAGTGCTGACGATGATTTAGTAGCGGCAATTAATGAGGCCGGTCAAGATTCGGCAATAATTCTTGATGGTACCAAAGGTAGTTTTATTCTTGAATCCTCAGTTAATTTAAAGTCAGGCCAAAAATTAATTGGTGGTGGCTTCGATATTATTTTTCAAACCGCAAAATTTCCTCAAGCCACTTTTCGTTATGGCCTAAATAAAGTTAGAGCAGAGATCAACGCGATTTCTAATCAAAATGAGGAATATTTAATTAAGTTAAATAATGATAGTTTGATTGAAAATCTCGATTTTAATATCAGCGCTAAAGCCAAAAGCCAAAGCCAGTCAAAGCAGCAAATAACTAAAGTAATTTATATTCAAAATGTTGAAAATATTGTCATTAAAAATATTAGCCTCAAAGCTACTAATAATGAAGATATTTACAAATCCTATGAAAAATTATCAGCAATTGAAATTGCTAATTCAAATCATGTTGAAATAAAAAACGATCAGAATCAAAAAGAAAATTTAATTGCCGGATATGGTAATGGCATGCTTATTTTAGGTGCTAGTGATCTAAATATTGAGGGTTTAAATTTTAGGCAAAATCATGTTGCTGCTGTTAATGTTAGCGATGGTGATTTAGATTCAAAATCCTATAATATTAAAATTGATAATTCAGAATTCGATGATAATAAAAATGCGATTATGATCGGTAAAGACCGGGGATTAGCGATCAAAGAAGCAGAAAATATTATTAGCGGATTAACTATTGCTAATAGTCATATTAATAATAGTGAACAAAAAGCAATTATTATTAATTATGCCAAAAATGTTATTTTGGATAATATTTATGTTGATGGCATTAAATCCCATAGCGCTGGTTCAACTGCGGTTGCAATTAATTACTCTGCAGATGTAAAAATTAATAACAGTAGAATTATTGCTGGTAGTGAGGATGGGTTATTATATGGCCATGGGTCTCAAGATTTAATAATTAATGATCTATCAATAAGTGGTATCAGTAAAAATGCTATCCATGTTAAGAATTTTTACGGATCAATCATAATTAATAATTCAGTCACTGAAGTTTTAAATGGTGCAAGAGGTCTTTTTGTTAATCATGATGGCAATGTTATATCTAATCAGCTCTATAGACCATCAATTGGTGGACAAAATAACAATTTTGGCGCTTGTAAATATATTGGAAATAGCAGGGCAAGTGGCTATTTTACTGTTGATTTGGGCAGTAGTTTTGGAGATGGCTGTAGTCAATAACAAGCTAGAATTTAGCAAAAATCCTATTAAACATTTGAGACAGATAATTTATTTATCAATTTGCTAAAGAAAACCTTTTGACAAATAAGATTTGGCATTTTAACTTCGCTTAAAAGATGGGTTGCCTGAATTTCGTGAGCCCTTGTGGTCTCTCGGTTTTTTGGTAAATCAGTAATGGAGTGTTTGGCGGTTCATCCTTGATCTGTTTTTAAAGGTCTTTAAAGTAACCGAATTAACTTAAATAAATAATTAATTATGACTAAATTTCTTTTTAGAAAATCTAAAATGTCAAAGTCCAAGGCGGCATTTTCTTTAATAGAGCTATCAATTGTAGTTTTAATAATTGGTATCTTGATTGCGGGTGTAACCCAAGGCTCCAGATTGGTGAAAATGTCAAGATTAAAGACTGCTCAAAGTCAAACTCAAAGTTCTCCGGTAAATTCAATTGCTAATCTAGTTGGTTGGTGGGAAACTACAGCAGATACTAGTTTCATAGATTCTCAAGCTGATGACGGGCAAATACCAACAATATGGTATGATAATAGTTCTCAGACGGTCAATAAAAATAATGCCACTCCAGCAACTCCTGCTGCGGTATACAGGTCTAATCTGATCAATGGTTTACCAGCGCTTGCATTTACCGGTGCTGCTAGCCAAGGTTTTGTCTTTAGTGATCTAACTATGCTAAATGGTAGCGATTATTCAATTTTTGTAGTTGAGGAAAGAGGTCCTGCTGTTGCCAAGAATTATTTCCTTTGCGGTAGCGCAACGAGTTTGAATACTACATGGGTTAATATGGTACTTGGATATAGCACAACTGCTTCTAATAACTTAGTTTGGAGCTATGCAACTGCGACAGTTGCAACCGCAACTAACTATTTATCTGGTGTTACTGCGCCATCAGTTGGAGCTCCAACGATACATAGCTTTTTACATAAAGTGAGTCTTGGTGCTACAGCTAAGAGATACTTCCTTAACGGTACATTGCAGGCCAATGTAACTAATGATACTAATTCACTAGTTTCTTTTGCCGGTGGTGCTATTGGTTGTAATCTTGGTGCGAGTCCTAGTGGAAACTATACCGGAGCTATCGGTGAAGTGATCATTTATAGCAAATCTTTAACAACCGAAGAAAGAAAAGCGGTTGAAGCTTACTTAGGTAAGAAATGGGCTATTACTGTAGCATTATAGTAAGTAGTTTGTAAAAAATTGTCAAAGCCCGGCTCTCTTTAAAGGGGGCCCGGGCGTTTTTTAAATAATGATTCGTGTTTTAAATCCGCAAACAAATAAAGATTAACCAAAAATATACCAGTGAAGACCACATTATATATTCTCATCTCAGCTCTATTTATTTTCCATTCAAAATTGCTATTTGCTACTACTTTAGAAGAGGCAATTGACTATGCGCAAAAAAATAACAATAACGTTAAATTAGAGGATTATAAATTAGAGGCCGCTAAAACTCTAAAGATTGAGGCGATAAGTGCCTTTTTGCCAAATATCAAAGCTAATTTAAGATATGGGCAAAAAAAAGATAATTACGATCCAAGAGATCGAACTTTTAACCATGAGGGAGTTGAAGAAATCAGGTTAGAGCAGTCTTTATTTGATGGAATGAGATCAGTATCAAAATATCAGGAGGCGGATTATAAAATAAAATCAGCTATAGCGCAAAATAAGGATAAAAGACAGGAAATTGCTTTTAATGCCGCAAATGCCTATCTGGAATTACTGCGCTATCAGGAAATATCAAAATTACAAAAGGAAAATAAGGAATTTGCTGATAAGATTTTGAGTCTGGTTACCAGAAGAAAAGAAGTCAGAATCATTGATGAAAGTGAGATGATAAAATTTAATTATGAGGCTGCAGCAATTGAGGAAAAATATTTAAATATCATCAATAAATTTCTTAAAGCCCAGTTTGATTATAAAAATGTTATTGGCAAATTAGATGATGATCTCAAAGCGCCAAATCTTGATCATAATTGCGATCCTTTAAAGCAAGATCAAATAATTGCCGAGATCCTGGCTAAAAATCACTATTTACAATCCTATTATTATAATTATCTGGCCTCTAAATTAACTTATAGAGCTGAGAAATCGAAATTATTGCCATCAGTAACTCTAGCGGCCTCAATTAGTAAAGAAAAAAATGTCGCCTATCTTCGTGGCCAGGATTTAAATGCCAAAACCATCTCTTTAAATATCGCAATTCCGATTTTTTCTGGTGGGCTTGAATATGCCAATATTATTAGGGCTAAAAATCAATCTTTAGCCTCACTAAAGGAATATGAAATCAGTAAAGATAATTTACTCAAAGAAGCCGCGAAAGCGATCGAAGAATATCAATTTCTTAAGCAATTAAATGAATCTAATAAAAAATTATCTGATTTTGCTCAAAGCCGCAAAGAAATCATTAATAAAAGATTTGTTGCTGGTTTCGAAGACCGAATTGACCTCATACGCTCAAAGCTTGAAAGCAATGAGCGTAAAATTGATTATCTAAATTCTAGGATCGATCTCAATTTAGCTTATTACAAAATCAAATATTATTTAGGAGAAATTAATGACGCCGCTAGATAAAGTAAATAGCCAAAATATCATTAAATCAGCCTTGCAATCTTGCAAAAAAGCATTTTATTTTGCCTTTATTTTTAGTTTTTTTATCAGCATTTTTATGCTCGCAATGCCGATTTATTCAATGCAGGTTTTGGATCGGGTTTTATCAAGTGGCAGTATTGAGACCTTGATTTTTCTATCATTGATAATTCTAATTTTATTTGTTTTTTTAGGGGTTTTAACCGCGATCAGATCAGCGATATTTATTCATATCGGTAATTGGCTTGATAAAAAATTATCACCTTCTTTATTTAACAATATTATTGAAAATCAGGAAGCAAATAAAAATATTAACAGCCAAAATTTACGCGATTTGCAAATTATCAAATCCTTTATTTCCGGACCTAATTTAGCGGTAATTTTTGATGCTCCTTTCGCTTTAGTTTATTTAATTTTTATTTTCTTTATTCATCCAATTAACGGCCTTATCACGATTGTTGGCGCTTTGATATTGCTAAAAATGGCTCTTATTAACGAAAATTCTACCCACCAATTAATTGAAAAAAGTAACCAAT
>CAZUPN010000010.1:0-33413 GCA_964622015.1 uncultured Rhizobiaceae bacterium
CTGGGTTTTTTGAGGTTAAAATTTTAGAGATTTAGATTTGCAACGGGCTCATAAAGGTCATTAATTTATCAAAATGATTTCATCTAAAACTTAATCCTATACCTCACCAATCCCAAATACCCCATTTGATCCTTAACATTATTTACCTCATCTTGTAGCGATAGGTTTAAACTGATATTACTATCATGTTTTAAATCAAGTCCATAATAAACTTCAAAATCTTTCTCCTTGCCACTAGGAGATAAGCTAACCTTACTATTAAGCCTTATAACATTGCCATTTTGATCAACTCCAGTTGGTATGTTTATGTTCGCGCTTCCTTGGTAAATTCTAAGCGGCTCACTATATGCAATACCGAGTTTACCACCAAAGATATTCTCATTTAATAAACCAGCTGAAAAGCTTCTGCTTCTTATATTGCTAAAATCTCTAAAGATTCCAATCTCGTTACCAGCAACTTTAGTTACCCCTTCTGAGTAGCTGGCGATAAAGCTCCAATTGCTTGATAATAACTTCTGACTATAACCTATTCTTGCATAGTTAGTCACTGGATTGCCGCTAGTGCCAAATGCTCCGCTGGTCTTTGATCCTAGGAAGTTATTATTAAATTCTGTCATATTGCCGTAATTTAGGCTTAATTGACCATCTTTACCAATTTTACGAGTGATTCCGCTGTCAAAAATTCTGTTTTGTAGTTCATTATTGGCAATAGCGCCAGTAGCAAAATTATTGCTGTTATTGACAATATAAGAAAGGTTACTGCTCCAGCTCTCGTTAAATTTATAAGCAGCTAAAAATCGGTTACTACTTACCTGATTCTCTCGATTATCGCCCGAGAAACGATTGCTAGCAAGATTTTGATATGGGCTAGAAGAAGCAAAATCAGTAGAATTAATAAAACTGAAATTATCAGCAAAATTATTAGCTAAATTAAAGTCAGAATTATTGATGGCAAAACCTAATTTTAAATTATTATTAAAGTTATTCTCATAGGTGAAAGAAGCAGTGTTTTTATTAATCAGATCATTGCTCAGATCTGGCTTAGAATGGTCAATAGCTAGATATTGCACATTTTTGTCTTTAAATATCGAATATATTGATCCTAAATCTTGATTAGTAAATCTTAGGGTAACTTTACTTGAGTTATTATTGCCAAAATAGATCGGTAAAGTCTTAAATTTAGGATTGCTTTTAATTAGCATATTTTGCAATTTATGAACCAAATCTTTGCTTTTTGACATTCTTTGATCAAGATTTGCCATATAGTCACGGCCATAGATATCAACAAAGATTGCTTGTTTTAATATTGTAGCCATTCTTTCATAGGCATCACCAAATGCCGTACTAGCAGTAATTGAGCTTGAGGATGATAAATAGCCTTTAATATTACTGTTATTAACATTATCTGAAGAAGGGATGATGGTTTGGCCTTGCGGCTTTACTGCTTCAGATAGATTTAATAGGCCGTGGCCATATATTTCATCTACTCCTGGAGCACCTAGATCAGTTGCGGTGGTAAGGAGGATTTGGACGGTAGATTCGGCGCTGAGTTGCGGCCAGGCACCACGGAGGACAGCAGCAGCACCAGTTACATGGGGGGCGGCAAAGGAGGTGCCATCATTAGACACGAATTGGCTGACAAAGTAACTGCCATCTTGGTTTTGTGTGGCATTGGCGATCAGTTCGGAGTTTGGATCGATTATTTCTCCATCCAGATCTACCAATTTACCATCTATTGTACGATATTGATTCTGCTCAGTGGCATAAATATCAAATCCTGGTGCAAATAAACAAAAATCTTTAAATTTTCCACAAATATCACTAAAAAGAACCAGATTATTATTTTGATCAGTTGCTCCAACTAATATCATCTTTCCATGAGTAATCTCTTGGTCATTCGTTAGACTTTGTGGAATCCCGGTTATTACATGATCGCGAGCAAATAATACTGAATCAGCAGTTGGAATGTTAAATTCAGCTTTATATTGATTAATATCGCTATATTTATTTGGATCAATAATGTGAATAGTATACCCACTAAATAAGTAATCGCCCAAATTTAGTCTATCGTTACCGGCGGCAACTGCAATCACAGTATCTTGTTGTAGTGCTCCTGATATATCTGTAGTAACTTGGCTTCTTAATTCCCGTAGCATTTTTATTTCATCTTCGCTAAGCGGTCCGTAATCTGACTCGTAATCTTCTTGGGATATTTCCCAAGATATATTGATTACTTTGGCGCCATACTCCGCAAGCAAATGTAGATTATAAGCATTATGAGGGTTATAAGGGTTATAAGCACTATAAGCATTATCATTTGCCATCATATATTTGGAATTATAGGCTACTCCATGAGTGTTAGAGTCATTTTTGACTCCAACTGCAACTGACGTTACAAAACTACCATGCGTTTCACTTGGACACTGTTGATTGCCAAAATGAATATAACTGTCATTTAGTGTAAATTCTGGATCAGGATAATTTAGCAATCCAGAATCAGATATACCAACCAATACCCCATCCCCCGCAACTGGTTTATTATTTCTTGCTAAAAAAGCATAAGCATCTGCTGCTTTGATCGCTTCAAGCCCCCATTGGCGATTATATTCCGCAGTACGATAGGTGTCTGGGTCGCTTGGATTGAGAGCTTGACTTGCTAGGGCGTTATTAATAATTAATGTAATATTAATTATTAATAGCAATATTTTAATTATTCTTAACATATAAAATAATATATTAATTAGTAAAATTTAAGTTTAATAAAGTATTAATAAATTTAATATAATTAATGTCAAGAAAATCTAAGCGTATTTATAGCTCTGTCGCATCTATAAACCCAACTCCAAACTATCCAATAAATCCAAGATTTTGATCGTAACTATCCCACATCAAAACTTTAAAATTCTCAAAAACAGTATAATTATCATTAGCGCCAATTATTTGCATCTTTTGAATTATACGAATATTTTCTATACCAGCAATCGTAATTCTAGCAAAATTAAAGCTTTTAAATCCTAACATTGGTTTGGTTCTCTTCTTGATAAATCTATGGTCTTGTTCAATAATATTATGGAGATACTTAGTTTGACGAATCTCAATCTGCTGATCTTTTGGTAAAGCTTGATTGATCTTGTTAAGGGCGGAGCTATTACTGCCGCTTTTATCGATGGCAATCTTTGCTTGGATGACCATTATTTCTTAAAGCTTTACGAAAGAAGGCCTGAGCTGCAGCTAGGTCTCTATGCAGGGCTTACGCACCACCCCCTAACCCCAAACCAACATCAGACTTATAACCAATAAACCAAATAATAATTTCTCCATTTAACTTTATAAATGGAGAAAATCGTGCAAATAAATAAAATTTTTCAAAAAGTATCTGATCCAAGACTTCAAGACCATATCAAGTATTGGTAGCAAAATTATGGATTTAAAAACCAGTAATAAATTGGTTTTTAATCCCGATTTAGCACCAGAAAATATTTTGCCATGGATTGGCTGGAGTTTATCGATAGATGCCCGGAGTGATGATTGGTAGCAACAGCCAACAAGGAAGAGTTGCGCTTTATGTTCTTTGGGAGAGAGATTTCGTTCCTGCGGTGGATATTGGTATAATTAAATTACATTAAATCATTAATTGCCAGTAGCGCAATTGTATAGCCTGGGGCTCCGAGGCCGCAGATTACGGCGTCTACTACTACAGAAAGATAGGAGTGATGGCGGAAAGATTCTCTTTTGAAGATGTTGGAGATGTGGAGTTCGATTTTGGGTTTTTCAAAAATTTCTAGCGCGTCTCTTATGGCAATTGAGGTGTGGGTGTAGGCGCCGGCATTGATGATGATGCCGTCAAAATTATCAATTGCCTGGTGAATATTATTGATGATTTCTGATTCGCTATTGCTTTGGATAAAATTTATTTCCAAATCCAACTCTTTTGATAGCTGCAAACAATTGCTTTTGATTTTTTCTAAAGAGCTATTGCCATAGACGCTTTTGTCTCTTTTATGTAAAAGATTTAAGTTGGGACCATTAATGATTAAGACTCTTTTTTTCGTCATATAATTTTAGTTATTAAGATTAGTTGGGGCTTGTTTGCTAGATAATTCGATTTTTATAAAAACTAAAATCGTAACCGGAATTGACAGTCCGTAAATAGTGCCAATAATTGCCAGAGTAAACCATGGTTGAATCGCTAATCCAATTATAATTAAAGCAAGTACTATTAAAGTGATCGCGGCATGTTCATTTCTAACCGGAATTTTTTTAATTGAAATGGTTGGAACTGTGCTGGCCATTAAAATTGCTAACACTGCAACATAAGTGATTATAGTATAAGGATTGCTGTAAAAACCATTACCAAATTCATAATATAAAACCATCGGTAACATCGACATTGCAGCACCACACGGAGCCGGGATCCCTTTAAAAAAATATTTTTCTAAAGTTGGATTTTTTACTTCTTTAGTTAAATCAACATTAAATCTCGCAAGTCTGATCGCTGAACAGACTGAAAAAAATAATACCAAGGCCCAGTCTAAGCCCCTAATATCGGCAAAACTATTAACCCACATATAAATTACAAAACCCGGAGTAACGCCAAAATTGACAAAATCCGCTAAAGAATCAAGCTGTGCTCCAAAATCACTAACTGAATTAAGAAATCTGGCAATCCTGCCATCAATCCCATCTAAAAAGCCAGCCAGTAACACAAATGACGTCGCTTTGACAAAGTCGCCACTAATTGAATATCGAATCGCCGATAACCCAATACATAAACTAATCAAGGTTACCAAATTAGGTATCAACCTAAATAATGGAAAAGATTTAGTGGAATTTTTCTTCAATTTTTTAGTCATTTATTTTTTAAAATATTAGTTTTTACTTTTATTTAGCAAAGAAGTTGTTTAAATTCTTAATCAAACGCCACAAAAAGCAACAAAATTATACTCACCGGTTAAAATTCAAGTTAAAATATTAAATCAAAGATCATGAAGATTGATAAAAAAATTATTCAAGAAATGTCGAATTGCATTAGGTTTTTGTCAATCGATGCGGTGCAAAAAGCCAATTCCGGACATCCAGGAATGCCAATGGGAATGGCAGATGTAGCCACAATTTTATTTGGCAAATTTTTAAAATTTAATCCTAAAGATCCAAAATGGCTGGGCAGAGATCGCTTTATTTTATCAGCCGGTCATGGCTCAATGCTGCTTTATAGTTTGCTTTATTTGACCGGTTATGAGGATATTAATATTGAAGATTTAAAAAAATTTCGGCAATTACATTCAAAAACTGCCGGTCATCCTGAATATATGGAATTAGCCGGGATTGAAACTACTACCGGACCCCTAGGCCAAGGTCTTGCAAATGCAGTTGGTATGGCCTTGGGACAAAAAATGCAAGCAGCAAGATTTGGCGATAAAATTTTTGATCATAAAATTTATTGTCTAGCCGGAGATGGCTGTTTGATGGAGGGCATTAGTCAAGAAGCGATATCTTTAGCTGGTCATTTAGCTTTAAATAATTTAATTTTATTGTGGGATGATAATGCCATTTCAATTGATGGCAGCACCGATCTTGCAACTTCAGAAAATACTAAAATGCGTTTTGAAGCTTGCAATTGGCAAGTTTATGAAATTGATGGTCATAATTTTGAGCAAATTGAAAATGCTTTAAAATTGGCACAAAATTCTACCAAGCCCGTTATGATTGCCTGCAAAACTATCATTGCTTACGGCTCACCAAATAAGGCCGGCTCTGAGAAAGCTCACGGCTCACCACTTGGTGAAGATGAGATAAAAAAGGTCAGACAAAATCTTAATTGGCAATATCAAGCTTTTGAAATACCAGATCATTTGCGCATAAAATGGCGGGAAGCGGGAAGCAGATCAGATGAAATTTATAAAATATGGCAAAATAATTTTAAAGAGCTGGATCAAGAGACTAAATTAGAATTAAATCGCTTAAGCAAGCAAGAATTGTCGGCAGATTTTGCCAAAAAATTACAAAAATTTAAGCAAGAGGTTTATACAGCTAAAGCCAAGCAGGCTACCCGCAAATCAAGCGCTAATTGTCTAGAATTTTTAACTAAAGAATTGCCAGAATTAATTGGTGGCTCAGCAGATTTAACCGAATCGGTTTTAACCAAAACCTCATCAACCACAGCAATCACTAAAAATGATTTTTTAGGCCGCTATATCCATTATGGCATTAGAGAACATGCGATGGGAGCGCTAATCAATGGCCTTGCTCTTTATGGCGGTTTTAGAATTTATGGCGGCACATTTTTAGTATTTTCTGATTATATGAAACCAGCAATTCGTCTGGCCGCTTTAATGAAATTACCAGTAATTTATATTTTTACTCATGATTCAATTGGCCTTGGAGAAGATGGCCCTACTCATCAACCAATTGAACATTTAGCCGCCTTGAGAGTGATTCCTAATCTCAATGTTTTTAGACCGGCAGATCCAATTGAAACATTATCTTGCTTTGAATTGGCGTTAAAAAATACCAAAACCCCTTCAGCAATGGTGTTAACCCGCCAAAATGTTGATTTTATTACTTCTAACTATAATTATGATCATCAATCTTGTAATTTTGGTGGTTATATTATTTGTGAATCTGAATTAGAAGCAAAAATTGTCCCGCAAGTAGTAATAATTGCCAGCGGCTCAGAAGTTGCAATTGCAATTAAGACTAAAGAACAACTACAGGAAAATAACATTATAGCCAGAGTAGTATCGATGCCATCAATTGAAATTTTTTCTAAACAAAATCAAGAATATCAAGATAAAATTCTTGGTGATAAAAATATTTTAAGAGTTGTAATTGAGGCTGGGGTTGAACAGCCTTGGTATCGCTATTTAAAAGCCGATGATATATTTATCGGCATGAACTCTTTTGGCGCCTCAGCCAAAGCTGAAGATCTCTATCAATATTTTAAAATTACTGCCGAAAATGCTTATAATTTAATTATTAACCGACTTATAATTTAAGGAAAAATGTCCGCATCACCACAAAAATTAAAAAATTATAAATTTGGCAAGCTTGCAGAATTTATCGCGATAATTTATCTAAGATTAAAATTTTACCAAATAATTGCCAGACGCTATAAAACAAAATTAGGAGAAATTGACATCATTGCTTATAAGGCTAATAGCCTGATTGCAATTGAAGTTAAGGCTAGAAAAAATCTTCATAAAAATTTAAATATTGAAGAAATCCTAACCAAAAAACAAACTCTTAGAATTAGAAATGCAATTAGCTATTTTTTATCTTGCAATCAAAGTTACAAAGATTGCTTAATAAGGTTTGATTTAATATTAGTTGATAGGCTCTTTATTATTAAGCATTATCAAAATTACTGGTAAATAATGTCGGGACAAATTAATACCTCAGAAGCAGTTAGATATACCTCAATTGCCTTAAGAATTTTAGAAAAAGCCCTAAATTCAAAATTTAGAGTTAGCGGACAATATAATCTTCCAGATGGGCCGATAGTTTTTGTTGCTAATCATTTCACCCGTTCAGAAACTTTTTTTGTTCCCTATATCATCAATAAATATTCTAAAAGACAGGTCAGATGCTTAGCTGACAGCAGCCTTTATAAAGGATTGCTTGGGGCCTTCCTAACCAATACCGGCACTCTTTCAACCAAACAAAAGGGTCGCGATAATATTATTTTAAGAGATTTGATTCTTGGCAATAATGATTGGGTAATTTATCCCGAAGGCAGCATGATTAAAAGCAAAGAAATCAAAAAAGATTATATTGGTGATTTTGTTAATTATACTCCCAATCGAACCGGCAAAACCAGGACCGGAGCAACTGTCTTGGCCTTAAAATCTGAATTATATCGTAGTGAATTAATTGAGGCTTTTGAAAATAAATCTTTAGAAATTCTAAATGGCTTTAAAAAAGCTTTTGATCTTGAATATCATTATGAAATTAGAAACTTAAAAACTCATATCGTGCCCCTAAATATCACTTATTATCCAATTAGGCCCGGCGATAATATGCTCAAAAGCTTAATTAGCCGTCTAGTAAAACAAATTCCAAAACAAATCGCCGAAGAAATTGAAATTGAAACTAATTTGCTATTATCAGCGGATATTAATATTTATTTTGGCGAGTCAATTAACTTAAATGAATATATCAAAACCACCCGCCAATCAATTTATAAAATTCCAATTATTAAAAATGAAACTAAAAGTAATTTTGTTTTAAAATATCTAAAAAATCGCCTCACCAACCAATTTATGGAGACGATTTACTGCAATACCCAGATTAATCTCGATCATATTTTTAGTGCAATTTTATTTTATTTTAAAAAAGATGAAATTGAGATTAATCATTTTAAAAGGCTGATTTATTTATCAGCAATAATGATTAAAAAAATTAATAAATATCGCCTTCATGACAGTATTTTTGAAGAGAATTTATTTAAGATTTTTTTAGATGAGGCCCATCATGATTTTGATAGTATTTTTAATTTAGCTATTGATTTAAAGATAGTTACCGAGATTCCAGGTAATAAAATTAGAATCAATCAACAAAAACTCGGACAGAGCTCTGATTTTTATCAAATTCGTTTAGAAAATACTCTTCATGTGATTTTAAATGAATTTTTTTTACTAGATACTGCCAATAATATCATTAGAAGAAATGTTACTATTAAAGATGAGGAATTAAAAATCAAAGTTAGAGATGAAATTTTTGAAGCGGATCTTAAAAATTTTGAAACTGATTATAATAAATATTTTGATCAGAAATTTTCTAAAGATAAATCACTGGGGGCGCCTTTTATCATTGAGTCTAATCAAAACTCTTTAGCCTCAGAAAAAATCGGGGCTTTGATTTGTCATGGCTATAAATCTTGTCCAAGTGAAGTTGCCGCACTTGCAAAATATATCAATAATTTTGGTTTTGAAGTATATGCTCCAAGACTAAAAGGTCATGGCACTGCCCCGATTAATCTTAAAGATATTGAATGGCAGGATTGGTATAGTTCGGTGCAAAGAGGTTATGCTTTTTTGGATAATTCCTGCTCAAAAATTATTATGATCGGATTTTCAACCGGCGCTTTACTTGAAATTCTTTTAACCGCCAAAAATCCAGGTAAAATCGCCGCTACCATTTTAATCAATACCGCCCTCAAACTTCAAAATATCAAATCAAAAATGGTTCCAGGCATTAATTTATGGAACGAGATGCTCAGTAAATTTAATATCGAAAAGGCAAAATTTGAATATGTTGATGATATGCCAGAAAATCCAGCAACCAATTATAGTAGAAATTATTTAAATGGGATTGCAGAGCTAGAAAAATTGATGTCAGTAGTTAACAATAATTTAGACCAAATATCGGCCCCAACCCTAATAATTCAGGCTAAAAATGATCCGGTAGTAAATCCAGCTAGTGCCCAAATTATTTATTATAATATTTCTTCATCAATAAAAGAATTGCTGGAACTGGATTTTTCCAATCACGTGATTATCAACAGCCCTAGAAAAGAAGAAGTATTTAAAGCAATTAGCGATTTTATATTAAGACAATTGCCAAAATATACTTGACCATATCAGCTTGGTTCTTTATGGTAACCAAAGTTAATAATAGAGATCTTGCAAGAAGGGGTCAATAGACCAATTTCTGCAACAAAAAGAAGAGAATTTTAGTAAAAATAATCTATTAAATGAAAAATAAATTATTAGAAAAGCCAGATCAGGAAGAGACTGAACGGGCTGCCGCGGATAGCACGATTGAGGCCTCCGGCCCCTCAATTGCTGCTGCCAAAAAAAGCAAAATGATGATTATTGCTGCTTCTTCGGTGCTAATCACCGTAGTAGTTTATTTTTTCTTTTTTAAAACTGAGGTGAAGCCACCGGAAAAAATAAAAGAAGAAATATTGCCGGTTGCTAATGTCGCTCCAAGTGAGAGCGGTAAATCTCCTTTTGAAATTGATTTACCAAAAGAAGCGGATAAAAAAAATATTGATGACCAGCTGATTGCCAAGCCTGCAGTTCCTGATGTTCCCGCTTTGCCAAAAGAATTATCAAATAGTGACGATGTGTCATCCTTATTTCCACAAAAAGAAAAAACTGACAAAGCTTTGATTGATAATATATTGCAACCACTGACCAAAGAAAATGTCCAAGGCAATGAAAATCAAATTGAGGAAAGACCGGAACCAAAAAATATCGCCCAAAATCCTAAAACTTCACCAATATTGGTTTTATCCGGCGATGCCGGGCCCCCTACCGGTGTTGGATATGATAATAATATTATTAGAATTAATGGTGATCCGATTCAATCCTTACAAAAATCAAAAACAGTTCCGGCAACTTATATTAATGATATTGAACATACTATTGCTCAGGGCAAATTATTAACCGCAATCCTAGAAACTGCAATCAATACCGAAATTCCCGGCAGCGTTAGAGCGTTGGTAAGTCACGATGTTTACGCCGAATCTGGATCTCAGGCGCTGATTCCAAGAGGCTCAAGATTATATGGCACTTATTCTACCGTCATTGCGGTTGGTCAGGGCAGAGTTAAAATTGACTGGAAAAGACTGATCAGGCCAGATGGCGTTGATGCTACTATTACTTCTCAGGCTTCCGACCAATTTGGTCGTACCGGTATTGAAGGTGATGTCGATAATAAATATGGTCCAACGGTAGTTAAGTCAATTTTAACCAGCCTTTTAACTGTTGCTGGCACTGCGGCTTTAGATAAAGTAACTGGAGGTTCCAGCACTTCTACAATTGATAATCTAACCCAAGGCACCTCAACTACTACCGGTACCGCTACCACTCAGGCCGCCGCTAATGTCAGTCAGACGGTTACTGATACGGTAAACAAAATTATCGCCAATCAATTAAATGTGCAGCCAGTAATTACAATACCTCAAGGCACTAAGATTACCGTTATTGTTGATGCTGATCTTACCTTGCCGCCAATTAGAACCGTTTTTAGCCAAACTTATGACTGATAGCGCTAAAAAAATTATCAATCTTCATTTAATTTCTGATTCAACCGGAGAAACTTTAATTTCGGTGGCACGTTCAGTCTTATCGCAATTTGAAGGGGTAGAATCAAAGGATTTTATCTGGCCGCTAATTAGAACCAAATCTCAGATTGAAAAGGTTAAGGATGCAATTGTCAAAAATCCCGGAATCGTGATGTATACTATTGTCCAGCATGATTTAATTAAGATCATTAAAAGCTATTGTTATGATTTGCAAATCCCCTGCATTCCAGTTTTATCAAGAATTGTCACTGAATTTTCTAATTATTTAGGCATGAACATCAGTAATGTCATCGGCCGCCAACATCTTTTGGATGAAGAATATTTTTCGCGGGTTGAAGCGATTAATTATACCATTAATCATGATGATGGTCAGGCAGCCCGCGATTTATATGATGCTGATATTGTAATTATTGGAGTCTCGAGAACCTCCAAATCACCAACCAGCGTCTATTTATCTTGCCGCGGCTACAAAACCGCCAATATTCCTTTTGTTGATATCACCAGAATCCCGGATAATATTTATGATTTAAAAAAACCATTAATTGTTGGTTTACTTATTCATCCTGAAAAACTAATTCAAATCAGGCAAACCCGTCTTTTATCAATTGCCGGGGAAATAAGAAATGATTATATTGATTTAGAATCAGTTAAAAAAGAAATTGCTGAATCAAGAAAACTTTTTGCTAAATTATGCTGCCCGGTAATTGATGTAACCAAGAGATCGGTTGAAGAAACCGCGGCAAAAATTATCCAATTATTACAAGATAAAAAAACCATTTGTAAGAAATAAGCTCTTGACATAAATGAAGCCAGGAGTAGCATTTTCAACTAGGTAACGCTTAAAAAAATTATCAAATTTATATCATGGCACAATTTACACTCCCCAAAGCTTCTAAAATTGACAAAAAGGCCGGCGATTTATTTAAGGCCAAAAAAGAAGCAAAAAATATTCGTGTTTTTGAAATTTATCGCTACAACCCTGAAGATAGGCAAAAAACTAATCCTTATATTGATAAATTTGAAGTAGATTTAGATGAATGCGGTCCAATGGTTTTGGATGCGCTGATTAAAATTAAAGCTGAGTATGACAGCTCGCTGACCTTTAGAAGATCATGCCGGGAAGGAATCTGCGGCTCATGTGCAATGAATATTGATGGCACCAACACTTTAGCTTGCACCAAATCAATTGCAGAATGCAAAAATGATGTAAAAATCTACCCACTTCCTCATATGCCAGTAATCAAGGATTTAGTGCCGGATTTAACCAATTTTTATGAGCAATATAAATCAATTAAGCCATGGCTGCAATCAAAAGAGCCTGAAAATCCTAATCAAGAAAGGCTACAAAGCCCAGAGGATCGCGAAAAATTAGACGGTCTTTATGAATGTATTTTATGCGCCTGCTGCTCAACTTCCTGCCCAAGCTATTGGTGGAATGGCGATAAATATTTGGGCCCCGCTACTTTATTACAAGCCTATCGTTTTATCTCTGATTCCAGAGACGAGGCAACTGATCAAAGATTAGATGCCTTAGAGGATCCTTTCAAATTATATCGCTGTCATACGATTATGAACTGTACTAATACTTGCCCTAAGGGCCTAAATCCTGCCAAAGCAATTGGTAAAATTAAACAGGCAATCGCTGATCGTAAAGCTTAATAAAACGAAATGAAAATTATTGAGGCAGAAGAAATTGACGTAGCAAAAGTGATGATACTGCATCATTACAGCAAATCACCGGGATTATCTTGGAAAAATTGCAGCTTTTAAAAAGCAAGAATATATTATTTTAGCCGCTGATGAAAAAGCGGCCATATTTTTATATCACCTTCAAAAATTAGATTTCTTAGCAAGAAATGATAAATTATATAGATTTCTTGGAGAATTAAACAATTACATTGATCATATTGCAGTACCCAAAACTGCAATTACTCAAGAAAATATAAAAGAGCTGAGCTGCGATATTCATCTTAGCCTTACCTTTGCTGTGCCCACCAGTAATCCTATCAGAAATCTCTAGAAGAATCATATGATCAATGGCAAATTGACCCTTTACCAAAACTACATCTAACACAAAGCAGAGATGATAATTTCTTCATATTACCAGCAGAATCTGTATCAATGATTGGGCAAGTACCATTATATTTAAACAATAATCAAATTATTGCTTTCTGAACCGGATTCAATGAATAAAACAGATGGGTCTATTTTAAATTTAGCAATAGCTATGGGCTATTTATCATACTTTACTGCAGATTATCAAATAATCACTTTGAAAATAATTTCTAAACGAACAGAAGATGATTCGATAAAAGTTGCAGCAGATATAGTCATTGGATATAAAGATAAATTCAGGCCAAAGGAAGCTATTATTGTTAGATCTGGAACTGCTCACTTTACTCAACACACTAAAATAATACCAAAATCCATATAAAATACTACATATAGCTTCATCTTTTGAATTAAAGTTGATTCAAAGATTAGGAATGGGTCAATAGACCCATTACTGCGACAGATTGCTCGCAAGGATTGCGTTGCAACAGATTACAAGCGGTATTTAATTAACCAAATAATTTAGAAAATACCGATTTTAGCAAGGAAGGTTTTGGTTGTTTATTGTTAAAATTCTTCTTGCGATCGCGATTACCAAAACGGTCTTTTTTAAATTTATTATGCTGATGTTTTGGATTGTTATATTTTGGATTACGATTTTGATTAGGATTTTCTTTTAGAGACTGAACCTCATCTAATGCTGATTCTTCAATATCATTCATGTAAGATTTTTCTAGCCCTAATTTATTGACTTTACCGGTTAAAATCTCCATATCAAATTCTCTTTTTTCCTCATCGGTTAAAGATCTTCTTTTTTTGATATTAAAACCGCTATTACCAAGATTATCAGCCAAATGCATAAAAATATGCAGATTGTAATTTTCTTCGGTAGCGATGATTTCCTTTTTCTTATAATTCATAATATAGGCAATGACCTCATTAGAAGTATAGACATGAATTGCACCAGCCTGACGATCTGAGCAGGAATGTCTGATCGCTCTTAAAATACTAACCGCTAAAATCTCAACTGATCTTACATAGCCGGTACCATTACAATTTTTACAAGGCTCAGTTATGGTTTCAAAGAAACTGGCACCTAATCTTTGGCGCGACATTTCCAATAATCCAAAAACACTGATTCTGCCAAGCTGAATACGGGCACGGTCATATTGCATCTCATCTCTTAAGGTACGCTCAACATTACGACGATGGCGCTGATCATGCATATCAATAAAATCAATTACCACCAAACCAGCCAAATCGCGTAAACGTAATTGTCTGGCAATTTCCTTGATCGCTTCAAGATTGGTATTATAAGCAGTTTCTTCAACTCCGCTTTCTTTGGTTGCTCTGCCGGAATTAACGTCAATTGCAACTAAGGCCTCAGTATGATCAATTACAATTGAACCCCCCGATGGCAAATTCACTTGTTTTTCATAAAGCGAAGAAATTTGCTGCTCAACTCGATAATGATTAAAAATTGGCACTCTGCCATCATAAAGACGAACATTACGGGCACCTTCTGGCATAGTTAATTTAACAAAATTAATCACCGCCTCATAGGCCTCTTTACCTTCTACTGTTACTTCACTGATTTGCTCATTATAAATATCACGAATACATCTTTTAATCACATCATCTTCACTATGAATAAAGGATGGTGCTTTTGAACTAGTAGATGATTGTTTGATATTATCCCACAATCTTGATAAATATTCATAATCTCTTCTGATATCTTCCGGCCTTTTACCAACTCCGGCGGTTCTAATAATAACCGAACAATCAGTTGGTATTGAAATATCACTTAAAATTGCCCGCAAAATTTTGCGATCACGAAAATTATCAACCTTCTTTGAAACTCCACCTTTATTTGGGGTATTGGCCATTAAAACACAATATTTACCAGCTAAAGAAATATAGGTAGTCATTGACGCGCCTTTATGGCCCCTTTCTTCTTTGGTAACCTGAACCAGCATCGTTTGACCTGATTTAATTACATCCTGAATATTATATTTTTTATAGATATTATAGATATTGCCCTGATAACTATCAGTTTCATCTTCTACTGAATAAGAGCCGGCAAATACCGATTTTTCATCTGCCTCAAGATCAAAATTGCTTTTTTGATTATTGTTAGAATTATTTTGACCAACTTCATAATCATCATCTTGCAAGCGGGAATTTCTTTGTTGATTTTGATAATTACCCGGTCTTTGAGTATTATTTGGAGCATTCTCGCTATCATTATTTTGCTGATTTTGCTCCCTGGTTAAATCGCGAATCTTTTGCTTTTCAGCTTCCGATAATTGATAATAATCAGGATGAATATCGCCAAAAGGTAAAAAGCCATGACGTCCACCCCCATAATCAATAAAGGCTGCCTGTAAGGAAGGCTCAACCCGAATTACTTTTGCAAGGTAAATATTGCCCTTTATTTGTTTAATCGCATAGGCCTCGCGATCGAAATCCTGCAGCAAATTATCGCTTAAAACCGCAATTCTGGTTTCTTCGCGATGCGCCGCATCGATTAAAATTGTTTTTACTGACATTGTCCTTTTATATAATTTGTTTACAATCAAAATAACGGACGATTACTATCACATCTATAACAGCTATTAAATTTTCAAGCTTGGTTAATTTTAAGAAATTTTTTAAAAATCATTGATTTGTTAGTTAAATTCTTACTTACATGATATTTTAGACATATCAATCAAAAGCTGCTTTCTTGTAATCGTCAAAAAATCCCAACTAAAATAACGCCAAATTCAAGGCGCTAAACCAGGCTGGTATAAAATCTACCAAGATTTTTAATAAGTTTTACCAGTTTTTACACTTCTCTAAATTTGGTGTTTTAAAAAAGATTAAATCTTATCTTATGAGAAGTTACTATAAGTTACATTTTTAAAATACCAACCTAATTATTTAATTGGCATTTAATTCTTTAAATTTGACCCAATCCAGGACCAATATTGATTGGACCCTTTAATTACCGAGATTGCAATAATTTCCAGCACTTCATAATCATGATCTTTGGTTATTATTTTGGCAATTTTGTGTGAGGTGACCCCATTTGTCAAGACCATTTTTTTCATTTCCTAAGATAGAAAATCTATTAAATTTTATCCTCATAATTTGAGGCAAAATCCAAAAAAATAACTTATTAAATTTTTAGGATTTTATGAAAGCGTAGCTTCGCTCATAGGCTCCCTATATAGCCAGTTTGAATAAAATCCGTTAAGAAAATTTAATGCGATTTATTTTGCAGGCCGCGGCCTGCAAAATAAACTTGTGCTGGAGTTTGATTATCAAGTGATTGGTGCGGTCTTTGATAATTATAAAAATTAACAAAGTTTAATAATTCTTTTCTTGCCTTCGTTACCGTTTCATAGCTTTTTCAATAAACCTCCTCATATTTAACCGTTCGCTATAATCTTTCACTAAAAATATTATCAAAATTAAACCACAATCTTCCATATCGTTTGATTACCAGGCTGGTCTTCCAGGATGATATTTTTACTGAGTAAATCGAGGCGGATTTTGTCGGCTAAGGGCCAGTTTTTTTCGGCTTTGGCTTTTTTTCTGAGTTCGATTTGATTTAGGATATAATTTTTGTCGATTTCAGTGGTTTTGGTTGGTCGGTTGAGTTGCTTAAAATAATCGATTGAAAATAGGCCGAGGAAATTTAAGGCGGTGATTAGATTTAATTGTAGCGATAATTTTACTTGCTTATCTTCTAAATGTTTAATTTCTTTTACCAAATCATGTAATAGGGCGATTGCTTTGGCGATATTTAGATCATCGCTTAGAGCGGCGATTAATTTTTCGTCAAGTAATTTGTCACATTCCAGCTGGTTATTTTGATAATAATTAAGCGCTTCATCGCCATATTGATTACTCATTGCCAAGTAAAATTTATCGATAGTTTTAGTTGCTTCTTGTAGTGATTTTTCATTATAATCTAAGGGTTTCCGGTAATGAACTGATAATAATAAATAGCGAATTACGATCCCGGAAATATTTTTGCTCAATAAATCAAAAACAGTGTAAAAATTCTTTAAAGATTTGCTCATTTTTTCGCCATCAACGGTTAAAAAACCATTATGGACCCAATATTTAGCGTAAATAGAGTCGTGATTTGCTGCCCGGCTTTGCGCGATTTCATTTTCATGATGAGGAAATTGTAGATCAGCACCGCCGCCATGGATATCAAAATCAACGCCTAAATATTTAGAGCTCATAGCTGAACATTCAATATGCCAACCCGGACGTCCCTTGCCCCAGGGGCTGTCAAAAATACTGGATACATCATCATCTTCTAAAGCCGGTTTCCATAATACAAAATCGAGGGGATTTCTTTTATAATCAGCAATTTCGACCCTTGCTCCGGCAATCATTTCATCTAAAGAGCGATTGGAAAGACAGCCATAATTTTTATAAGATTCAACTGCAAATAGCACATGACCTTCGCTTTCATAAGCATTGCCACTGGCAATTAATTTAGCAATCATAGCTACCATTTCTTTAATATGTTCAGTTGCTTTGGGCTCAAAATCTGGCCTTAATACATTTAAAGCATCAATATCATGATAAAAATAACCGGTAATTTCGCTGGTTAATTTTTGAATGCTTAGATTTCTTTCTTTAGCAGCGGCATTAATTTTATCATCAACATCAGTGATATTTCTGACATAAATAACTTGTTTATAAAGCCTTTTAAACAGGCGATAAAATAAATCATAAATTACCACACTTCTGGCATTACCAAGATGCGGACGGTCATAGACGGTGGGGCCGCAAACATAGATTGATAAAATATCAGGATTGATAGTTTCGATAAATTCTTCTTTGCCACTCAGGCTGTTAAAAATTTTAATTTTTTGCTCTCTTGGCATTATTTAGATAAATTGGTTAGTAAGTAGACATTATAACGAAGAATTTTTTCTTTTTATCTTACTTCAAAAAACCCGCATTATCTTGATATGGCGGGTTTTTTGAAGTAAGATAAAAAGGGAAAAGTCAAAGTTAGAATGCCTACTTACTAACCGACTTATCTATATAAAGCTTTAATAATTTGGTTACGCAGATATTCTTTGCTTTTAGCGCCGCTATATTTGGCGGCTATTTCTAAATCACGAGAAATTAAAACCGTAAATGGTACCACCCCACGATAATTGATATTTTTCTTTCTTAAAAATTCTAAAAAACCCTCTCTAAAGGCCAAATAACGGGGTTTAAAATAAATATTACCTTGTTGATTTAAATAATTTTGCAAATATTTACCATCAATATCACGATCAAGTGCAATTGCTATTACATATAAATCAGTAGCCTGAAATTCCCGAACCAACTCATTAATAACCGGCAAATTACGCTGACAAACCGGACACCAGCTCGTATAAAAATACAGCAACATCACTTTTCCTTCATGATTTTCATAATCATTGATAAAGCTGGCAGTGCTCATCGCCACCGGTTCCTGCTCATTATAATTAATATTTTTTGACGGCGTAATTTGCACATCAATTGCCATTTTAGGGTCAATATAATAATTCCAAACCAGCCAGCCAGCCACAGCACCAATCATTAATATCGGAAAAAACATTTTTTTAGCTATAAATTGTTGATATTTCATTTTAAAATTTATCTCTTTTTAATCCGCTCCTGAAAGCTGAATCTTACATGTTTTTTATCGAGATTTTCTTTTCCCGTTTTTGCAACCCAACTATTCGTCATAATCTTCTTTTGTAAGCAATTTTTTAGCGCTAGAATCAAAATTATCTAGCTTTTGCTTAATTTTAAGTGTGCTCTATTTTAAATTATCTTTAAATATTTGTTTTAGTTTTTTTATAGCTTCTTCAAATGATGGATAGTTTTTTGCTTGAGACTGCTTTGTTAGCTTGTGTATATTATTTTCTAGCTTAATACCTACATCGTATTTTTCTAATCTCTCATCATTTTCTAATTCTCCTTCCATATCATCTTGATTTAAAAATTCTTTCCACCCTTGATTTAATATATGTCGCAAAAACTTCCTTCTTACCTCTGTTTTTCTATCTTGACTCAACTCTTTCAAAGATGCGAAACTATCATAACAAAGTTTTTCATGGATTCTAAGTGTTTGATAAAATTCTTCTATTATTTCATCATTTGTTTTATCATCTTTTTCTGCTTTATCTTTTATATCATCTACCGGATAATTAAGCAACATTGCCATTATGATGCGCTATATTTTTGGATCTTACATTCACATTATTAACATCCAAGGATCTAAACCATTCCATCGCACTACTAATTTCATTTCCCTCTTTACCCAAGCTCACTTGCAGTTTTTGGTCTCAAGCCAGTAAATGCTACCCCTTCCATTCTATTTAAAACTATCATCCCTGCTTTTAATTACATCTACCAAACATTGTTGATATTGCCACAAATCTGCTCTTTTTATTTTATTTCTAGTCTCAATGCTTCAATAAATAAAGCAATTGAGCTTATCGTTTGTTTATTTAGTAATTTAAGTTTATTTGGAGTATCGGGAGCCATTTTATGAGTCTCAGATTTAACGCTTTCTCCAGCTGATTTATGGCTTCCACTATCTGACGGGTCGAAATCCCCTGATCCTGAACGACCTTGTTTTGTTGCCACTGAAGCTGCTTGAAGTGATAATTGCTGAAATTCATTGACGAGATTATCTATTTGTGATGACAATCCTCTCCAGTTTATTTGATCAGGCGTCCTAACACCTTGCCATTTTTTTATGAAATCTTCAAATGCAACGGGATCTATTTGATTGTCTTTTGCTCTCAGCGCATCTAATGTTCTTTGTTCCATGATATTAAATGTTGATATTTGAACTTTACTTTAAAAATCTAGATAGAGTTTAGTAAAAAATAACCACATTATCAAGCAGAACATTAATTATTTCTGATGCTTAAAAAAGGAATTGATCTTAGAAAGATCTGACTCAATCTCAGCAATAATTTCTGGAAGATGGTTTTTAAAATTGGCGATTTTTTGATTGAGAATTTTATTTTCAGCGATTAAAGATTCATTTTCAGCGCCGATTTCAGCCAGGGATTTTTGTAAATTATTAATTTCATTATTTAAATTATCGATATTGGCGATTTTTTCTAAATCAGCATCGGGGATATTGCTAGCTTCGCTGGCTAATTCTTGCAAATTTGCTATTTTATTTAAAACTATATTTTCAAGATTTTCCAAAGCCTTATCCAGACTCTCTTGAGCCAGATTAAACCTCTCTAAAGCCTGAATATGATCTTGAAAATTATTAACTATCATTGTTTATAATATAACCTTTTATTTTATGATCCATCTGACTGTAGGAATTCAGAATATGAAAATCAAGCCCCCGATTTCGCTAATTTATATTAATTTTTAGCAAAAATTACTAGCATATGACTTCTTCTTAATGGTTGGAACTTTTGGCTCAATTACCTCATATTGCCAATTTTTTGAATTAACATATTTAATCGCCTCTTCCTTATCATTAAAAAATAATTTTATTTGTGAATTAGTATCATCGCAAGAAATCCAGCCAGTTAGCGGGTTGATGAAGCGGATATTTTCCTCCTCAATTGGCTCTAATAGCCATTTAGCGTTGTTCGCTTTTCCTGATTGCATCGCTGATTTAGCGGGAGAATATATTTTTACTTTCATAATCATGATTGTTATTTTTTTCTTTCACTAATTCGTGGTGGACGTAAATAAAATGCTTTTTGTTGATTATGATTGGATTTTAAATCAATCATCGCAAATTCTTCTTGAATATAGAGGCCGATTAAATCAGCTTCAATAATATCCTCATCTTGGTCCAACTTAAAATTTTTATTTTCAATCAATTTAGCAATTAAATTCTTGCCGCTACCGGCTAAAAATAGAGGCTCATTTTTATCAGCAAAATAATCTTTTATTGCTAAAGCATTAATTAACGAAGCCTGATTTGACATTTTTAAACAATTATTTTCAACTGTAAAATCAGCAATAAAAAATTCGTCAGCTCTGGCATCAATTGCTACCACTATTTGCTTTAAGTCGCTGCGATATTTTAGAAAATATTTATAGGCAATTATTTCTAAAGCATTAACCGCAACTAATTTTTTTTTGGCTGCAATATCAAGCGCTTTAGCAACTGCAAGACCAACTCTGATACCAGTAAAACTGCCAGGTCCGGCCGTATAGGCAATTAAATCTAAATCCTGATACCAAATTGCATTTTTTTTAAAGACCTCCTCAAAAGTAACGATGATTTTTTCTGACTGCACCGAATTTTGATTGATGGTAATTTTTTGTAGCAGTTCTCTATCCTTTAACAAAGCAACCGATAAAGAAGAATTAGTGGTATCAAAAGCTAATATTTTCATAGCTTAATTTAGCGTGCCCTTCATCGTTGGAACATCTAAAGAAAAAGCTGGGATTTTAACATTAAATCTTTCACCACCTTCTATTTCCATTTCATAATGGCCATACATGATGCCGGATGGATATTTTAAATGGACACCGCTACTATATTGAAAAATAGCTTTAGGCGCTAATATTGGCCTTTCACCAATTACTCCTTCACCCTTTACTTCCTGAATATTGCCTTTCTCATCAATGATCTTCCAATAACGTGAAACTAGCTGCACTATTTTATCACTTTTATTTTCAATTCTAACATGATAGGCCCAGATATAGAGGTTATTTGCCAAACTGTATTGGCTATCAACATATTCTGGCCTGACTTTAATTTCGATATTTTGAGTATTAAGCACATAAGGATGGTGACCATTTTCATTAACAATAACGTCTAGACGAATATCCTTTTCAATTTTCATGCCCTTTAATAAGATTAAATTATTAACTCTTACGCTCTGTCATATCAACAACGCGCATCAATTCTTTAAGGTCAGTAATGCCGGCTACCACTTTTTGAATTCCATCCTCAATCATGGGAATAAATCCTGCTTTTAAAACATATTCAAGCATCTCTTTTTTTGATGCGCCTCTGACCACCAACTCATCTAAATCGCGGTCAAAAGGTAATAATTCACAAATTACTACCCGACCCTTATATCCGGCTTCGCCACATTTTTCACAACCAACCGCTTTAAATAATTTATCGACTTTAGCATATTTAGGGCCGATTAATTTTTTTTCAATATCAGTAATTGGCTGTTCTTTTCTGCAATATGTACATAATTTACGAGCTAATCTTTGAGCAACCACACAGATCAAAGAACCAGCCATTAAATAATTTGGTACCCCCATATTCATCAATCTTGGAATTGCCCCAAGCGCATCATTGGTATGCAAACTGCTATATACTTGGTGCCCGGTCATCGCTGCCTGAATGGCGGTAATTGCAGTTTCTTTATCTCTGATCTCACCCACCAATATAACATCTGGATCCTGTCTTAATAACGCCTTAATTCCGGAAGCAAAATCCATTCCGGCATCGGTTTTAATATTTGATTGGCGAATCAAGGGAATATGGTATTCAACCGGATCTTCTAAGGTCATAATATTTTTATCAATTGAATTGATATAATTTAAAACCGTGTAAAGAGTGGTGGTTTTACCACTGCCAGTTGGACCGGTAAGAATTATTACCCCTTCCGGGCGCTGCACCATCTTTTTTAAGATATTGATACTTTGCTCACTAAAACCAAGCTTATCAAGCGAAAGAATTGATTGTTTTTCATCTAAAATACGCATCACGATATTTTCACCATGAATGGTAGGCTGAGTTGAAACCCGAAAGTCAATTTTACGACCCAATATTTCGGAATTAATTCTGCCATCTTGCGGCTTTCTGCTTTCAGCAATATTCATGCCAGAGAGAATTTTCATCCTCACCGCAATTGCCGACCAATAATCCTTATGAATACTTCTGATTTGCACCATTTTGCCATCAATACGATAGCGAATCCTAAGAAAAGAATTTTCCGGCTCAAAATGTAGATCTGAAGCTCCACGACGAACCGCATCAGTCAAAAGCGCATCAACCAAACGCACCATCGGGCTTTTATAGTCGCCTTTAAGCTGATTTTCATCAATAACTGCACCACCTTCAATTTCTTTTAAAATTCCCTCAATTGACATTTCATAGCCATAATATTGGTCAATGGCTTGAATGATATCAACATCGGCAATATATACTGGACTGATTTTAAAATTAGGCGGAAAACATCTTCTAACCTGGTCAATTGCAACAATATCAAACACATCCGCCATGCCGATAGTCACTGAATCTTTGGTATATGACACCGGAATCAGACGATTATGCAAAGCGAATTCCTTAGGTACTTTTTTGACCAGCCTTGCATCAATAATGGCAGATTTAATATCAAATTTTTTGATGCCGGTAGATTCGTTTAAAATCTCTCCAAGTGCTCCTTCAGAAACAAAGCCCATCTCCACCAAAATCGAGCCAATATTTTTTTGACCTCTAGATCTGGTTTGCTCCTTAAGAGCAATTTGCAATTGATCTTCAGAAATAACTTTTTTTTCTAAAAGACGCAAACCTATATCTGTACTAGCTAAAGAAGATGTCATTTACTTGAAAAAAACTATTTATAAATTAATTGCCGATTAAAAAACCTAGATCCGTTATTAGAATCAGGGGTCATAATCCCGCTCAGAATGACGAATTAGGGTCCAATTCTGACACTAAGGGCCCAAACTATCAACTATTTTTATCTAAACACCAAAATAGCTTAAAAATGCGCATTTAAGAAATCGAGATAATATTGAGCAATTTTTTTGGCTATCAAACCAACCTTACCATCGCCAATTAATTTTTTATCCACCATCAATACCGGTCGAATCAGAGTTACGGTGCCGGTTAAAAATATTTCCTTAGCCACCATTAATTCCTGATAAGAAAATTTTCTTTCTTCAACTTTAATATTATTTACCTTCGCTAAATTGATAATACGATTACGGGTTATGCCTTGTAAAATGAAATTATCAGCATCTTTAGTAATCAAATGACCATTGCTATCAACAATAAAAACATTGGAAAAAGTCGCCTCAGTAATAAAATTATCACGGATCAAAATCGCATCAATTGCTCCCATTTCACTTGATTTTTGCTTGATCATGGTTGAGGCAAGCAAATTAACCGATTTAACGTCGCATCTTGACCATCTTAAATCCGGATGGGTAACAACATTATAATTACTGGCAAATTTTAGGTTAAATTCCTTATTATCGCTAATAACCTTTTGCAAAATCTGCTCTGGCAAATATTCAAGAGGACAAACACTGGCAATAAAAGTTGGAGTAGCATCTAAAGGAAAATCCAGAATTCGATTGGCCTGTCCCCTGGTAACCTGCAAGTAAACATAGCCGGTTTTTAAGTTATTTTTCTCAAATAATTGCAAAATAATCCTGATAATCTCCGCCTCTGAAGCAAAAAAGCTGATCTTTACCTCCCTAAGCGACCGATATAAGCGGTCTAAATGCCATTTAAGATCAATAATTTTACCATTATTAAATAAAATAACCTCATACACCCCATCGCCAAACTGAAAACCCCGATCCTCGATATGAACCACCGCTTTTTGATGGTCGATAAATTTACCATCAATAAAACTGATTCTTTTTTTGACGCCAATCATAAATCATTTACGTTTTTGGTTAAAAATAATATCGCTGGCAAATCTAACTTTGCCATGATCATCTTTTAACTTTCTTTCGATTCTAATCAACTCATTATATTTTGCCAGACGATCCGATCTCGATAATGAGCCGGTTTTAATTTGCGAGGCATTAGTTGCAACCGCAATATGAGCAATAGTACTATCCTCAGTCTCACCGGAGCGATGAGAAATAATGGCATTATAACCAGATTTTTGTGACAAATTTATTGCCTCCAAAGTCTCACTTAAAGTACCGATTTGGTTGATTTTAATTAAAACCGCATTGGCAATTTTATCCTTGATACCTTGAGCAATAATCTTGGGGTTAGTGACAAATAAATCATCACCAACTAATTGTATTTTTTTACCAAGAGCCTCAGTCATCATCTTCCAACCTTCAAAATCAGATTCAAAACACGGATCTTCAATTGAAAAAATCGGATAATCATTAACTAGATTTTCATAATATCTCACCAACTCACTTCTGGTTAAAGTTTTTCCTTCACCTTTGAAAACATATTTATCATCATGGTAAAATTCTGAAGCAGCGGCATCAAGCGCTAAAACTATTTCAGATCCTAATTTAAATCCAGCCTTTTCAACGGCCCTGCATAAATAATCTAGCGCCTCCTTACTAGAATTAAGATTAGGAGCAAACCCTCCCTCATCACCAACATTGGTATTTTGACCATCTTTTTTAAGCAAAGATTTTAAATGATGAAAAATTTCAGCACCCATCCTGATTGAATCAGTCATCGAATTAGCCAAAAAAGGCATAATCATGAATTCCTGAATATCAATTTTATTATCAGCATGAGCTCCGCCATTAATAATATTGATCATTGGCACCGGCATTATAAAGTCATTAGAGGACCTAAAATCAGTATTTTTGCTGGCAATATAGGCAAATAATGGCAATTTTAATGAATTGGCAGCAGCCTTAGCAACTGCAAGCGAAACCGCTAAAATCGCATTAGCACCAAGATTAGATTTATTCTCACTACCATCAAGCGTAATCATCAAATCATCAATCAATTTCTGATTGGTCGCATCCTGACCAATCAAAACCGGCGCAATTTTTTGCACCACATTATCAACCGCCTTCAACACCCCCCGCCCCAAAAACCGCTTCAAATCATTATCTCTGAGCTCACAAGCTTCCAAACTACCAGTTGAAGCGCCAGACGGTACTGACATCACCCCAATTGAACCATCATCTAACCTCACTTCCGCCTCAACTGTAGGATTACCACGAGAATCAATTATTTCAATCGCCTTAATTGCAACTATCTTAACCATTATTTTAAAAAAATTTTATCAAAATTATACAAACCAAAAACCTCAATCAAGAATCTTGCCAAAGTAACCAAAACCCAATCCACATTAAAATTTATCAACAAATCAAAAAGTTTAAAAACATAATTTGCAAGCTTTTTTTAAAATCAACCCAATAAAAATATAAAAAACCTTATTGACTTAAGCCATAACTACGTCTAATTTTAGCCCCCTGATTTTTGCCAGCCGATCTTTTTCTTAAAAAAAAAATTAAGTAAAGACTCTACCCTAGTAAGCAAATCATAAAAATTGGGACGTAGCCAAGTGGTAAGGCAGCGGGTTTTGGTCCCGCCATCGTAGGTTCGAATCCTACCGCCCCAGCCAGCCTTTGCTAAAGCTACGGCTGGGCTTCGCCCCCAAAATAACAAGATCATTCTCAGATCTAAATCTTACAAAATATAATAAAATGAAGGCTATGTGCCGTTTAAAAGCTACCGGGTACTTGCTTAATTAATTGGCATTATCAACGCCTCTTAATTATCAATCATTACCTCAGATTTTTTTCTCCTTTCTTCTCAGATCTTAAAGCTTATGAGTTATTTAGAATCCGAAGCAGAGTCTAGATCTGAAGTGCTTGAAGCCGTTCAGCAACAAATGCAGAAACAAAGAATGTCAGGCAAAAGATCAGAAAAACCTAAACACAAGAAGATGTTACTGAGCAATCTCATATGGAGCATTTAAAAACATGAAGATCCGACGATAGAAGGTTGCAGACCGATATATTGCCAAAACTTTCCACAGGTTTTAACCAGCAAGCGCTGAATAATAATAACATAAATTTTAGTTTTTATTATAGGCTCACAGGCTCTTTTGCTTATCTCCTGATTTTTTTACAAATAAAGCTCTGACCAATTTTAGCTCTGATTTATGAGATCTATTGCTAACGAACTTAAATTGTAAAAACAACTTTAAGTTCATTTATTGCTCATACTGGATAATATTCTAAAATCTATTACTTCATTTATATATTTTTCAACATTTGCTATTTTGCTATTAAGAATATTCTTGGGTAATTTATAAATCAGTTTTTGACTTAGTTGTCTTGTTAAATGGCGAGTCATTAACCCTAGCATTTTAGGAGAAGCAATGGTAATTAATTTTTCAAACTGATGATTCTTTAATCCTTCCTCTAAAATTTCGATAATTTTAGTGACAAAATGTTGTCGCTCCACTTGCCTTGGATCGGTATGAGGCTCAATAGCATGCCGGCCAAATCCCATACTGTCAAAAGTTCGCCCCGGTTTTTGATGCTCTAAATTAGGTTCTGAATTTATCTCCTTGATCAATTTAATTTTTGGCCTTAAAAGATGATTTTTTTGAAGAATATGAGCATGCTTAGCATCTAAAGCGACGATCCAAGTAATAATTTCTTTTTTCATAGTAAAAATATAATTGGTTAATCTAAATTGCCCGTAAAATTTAATAAATTAATTACCTCCTGGTCAGATGTTTGTTTAAATGATTGATAATATTGTCCAACCCCATGAAAATATTCAGGAACAATAAGGCACATTATTTGATCAACCATCGGCTTGATTTCTGCCAAGGCTTCCTTACTACTAACTGGAATTGTAATGATAATATTTTTTGGACCCAATTTATTTAAAGCTTTGATTGCTGCTTTAACGGTGGCGCCAGTTGCAATACCGTCATCCACCAAAATAACTGTTTTTTGTTTTAAATCTGGTAGCAATTTATTGACGCGATAACGCTGCAATCGCCTTTTTAGCTCCTTAAACTCTTTAATCATCACTTCCTTGATTTGCCGCTTACTAATATTTAATCTAGCAATTAGCTCTTCATCCAATCCACAAATATCTCCCTCAGAAATTGCTCCCATCGCAACTTCTTCATGACCAGGAACTCCTAATTTACGAACTAAAAAAACATTAAGTGATAAGTTAAGCGCAACCGCTATTTCATAAGCAACCACTACCCCTCCCCGAGGTAAAGCCAGCACAATAGAATTTTGGTCAAAGTAAAAATTTTTGAGTTTATCCGCCAGTTTTTGTCCCGCCTCATGGCGGTCTTTGAAGTAATCCATAAAGAATCTATTCAAGTAATTGATGGGCTAACATTGGTAGTAACTATAATTATTTTACTAAAAAGAATAATTAATGACTAACCGCGCAATTCTATCTCATTAACAATTCCTGTGCAAGAGATTTGTAAGAGAATTTATTATTTTTAAAAAAATATCTCTTCTGCCCTCTTTTTGTTATCTTATATTTGTAGACCTTTGATTTGACTTGGCGCTTTAATTATCACTTCCAATCTTTTTTTACGTCTATTATTGATGAGACTTGGTATAATTACCATGATCTTTAGATTGTTTTGATGCTAATTAATTGAAAATTCAACATTTTCAATTTAATTTTTGGATACTCATGACTACAATGTAAAGTACTACAATGTTTTGATCTTTCAGATTTTTTCATCGAATTAAAAACTTTACTAGTTATTTTATCAGTAAGCCTAGGCTTTGAACTAAATAAACAAGTAATTAGAAAGTTTTTGCTAGTTCTGTTCTTTGTTAAATCAAAACCCAAATCACCCCGGTGTTTAATAGATATAGAATTGAATTTATGAACTTTTATAGCTATATTTTTTGAAAATATTTCAAAAATGCTAAGAAAATCATCGTAAGAGGTTATTTAGCCCCCAGTAAGGAGACCTCAGTGGCTAACGCCAATTTGCAAAGCAGCCTAATCAATAAAATTTAATTATCAAGAGTAGAGAAATATCTCGCGCTTCCAATAATTTAGCGATAAAAATGCCAGTTCAGCTGATCAGAAAATTCTGATTTAAACTGATATTTTTGGATAGTAAAATTTTTTATTTCCTCAGATTTTTTGATTTTGTTTTTGATGATGAAATCTGCCATTAATCCTCTGGCTTTTTTGGCAAATAAGCCGATGGTTTTGTAGGCATTGCCTTTCTTTTCTTTGAAAATAATATTGATTATTTTGGCGTTGATTTTGCTGTTATCAATAGCGGCAAAATATTCTTCTGAGGCTAGATTAATCATGGTTTTATCTTGGTGTTTTTGTAATTCTTGATTTAAAAAATCGACAATTTTTGCTTGCCAGAATTGCGGTAGATTTTGGCTTAAAATTGTTTTAAGATTAGTACCCATTTCAAGGCGATAGGCTTGTATTAAATCTAGGGGTTTTAAAATACCATAGAGTCCAGATAAAATGCGTAAGTGATTTTGAGCAAAATCCAAATCAGCTTTATTATAAGAGGCAATCTGCATTGATTGATAAACATCGCCATCAAATAAAAACAGTGCTGGCTTGGCATTTTGTGAATTAAATGGCGGGCAAAAATCTTGAAATCTTTGCCAATTTAGCTCTGCTAATTTTGGACTAATTGACATTAATTTTTCTAAATCTCGAGGGGAGAGTTTTTTTAATTTATTGGCTAAGATTTTACTTTTACTTAAAAAATTTGGAGTGCTAATTTTAATTGCAGGGATTTTGGCCTCAGCATTCAAAGATTTAGCGGGAGAAAGGATAATTAGCATTTATTTAAGTAATTTGATTTATTAATCAATTAAAAGAAAATAGTTGATTACGGTATCTGTACAATTATATTGTACAATTATTTAATAATCTTACTTAATTTAAAGCAACTATTATGTTTAAAACAGTATCTTATAGTAAAGTTAGAAGTGAATTAAAGACCTATCTTGATTATGTTAGCGATAATAGTGAAATTGTTACTATTACCAGAAAAAATGGCAAAAATGTTGTTTTGATTGCTGAAAGTGATTTTAGCTCAATTAATGAAACCTTATATCTCTTATCTAGCAAAAATAATCGGGCATTGTTAAAAGCAGCAATGACAGATCGTGGTCGCAAAGAAATGGTACTTAATTCAAAAAAGAATGTTGATAATTTGTTTAAATAGAAAATGAAATATCAAATTGTAATTAAGCGGCAGGCTTTAAGTGATATTGAGTATTTTAAAAAGACCAATAAAATCATCGCTAAAAAGATCCAAAATTTACTGATAGCTTTGCTAAAAGACTCATTTAGTGGGGTCGGCAAGCCGGAGCCATTGAGATTTGAATTATCTGGCTATTGGTCAGGAAAAATTACCAGAGAGCATAGGTTAATTTACAGTGTGACTGATGAAAAAATTATTGTGATTAGTTGCCGGTATCATTACTGAGAGCCCTAAAAAATACTAACCTTTATTTCTATCGCTGCAAGCCGCTTCGAAGCCAATCATCGCTAGTTTTTTAGCGCTGCCCCAATGATATTGTCCGAATTTACCGCTTGATTGAATCACGCGGTGGCAGGGGATTAAAAATGCTACCGGGTTAGCGCCAATTGCGCTGCCAACCGCTCTTGAGGCTTTGTCTTTTTTGATCTGCCTGGCAATATTGCCATAGGTTGATAAATTGCCGGCTGGGATTTTTAAAAGTGCCTCCCAGACTTTTATTTGAAATTCAGTTCCTTTTAGATGTAGCTTGATTTGGCTTGGCTTACTTAGGTAATTGCTAAAAATATTAAGAGCATTTTTTTGCATCTCATCAAGCGTTTTTTTGTAAGTGGCATTTGGGAAAATATTTTGTAATGAATTTAATCCCTCAGTTTCACTATTTGCAAATAAGATCTTGCATATACCTTTTTTGGTAGCGGCAATTATAATTTTGTCAAAGGGAGTTTTTTCATAGCAATAATTGATAGCTAGATTTTCACCACCATTTTTATATTCACCTGGTGTCATGCCTTCAATTTTAATAAATAAATCATGTAAGCGGCCAATGCCTGACAAGCTGCTATCAAAGGCAGCATTTAATAATGAGGCCTGATTATTTAGCATTTTTTTGGCATGATCGATACTGATATATTGCAGAAATTTCTCGGGGCTAACTCCGGCCCATTTGGTAAATAATTTTTGAAAATGAAAAGGGCTTAAATGAATTTTTTTGGCTATTTCATCAAGATCTGGCCGGCTCTGAAAATTCTCTATTATGTAATAAATCGCTTTTTCAATGCGGCTAGCATCTATTTTTTCCCGATCTTTCATTTTATTTTCCTTTGATGAATATTGCGCAAAATACTATTCTAAAAATAATTTCAAAAAAAATGAAATCGACCCGAAACTTGCTTACTTTTTACCAAGATCGCTATTTCTCATAATAAATGGCATCTGAAAAATCATGAAAATTATTGAGATTGGAGTCATGCCAAATAGTTTGAATTGGACCCAGAAATCGGTGGAAAAATTGCGCCAGATGGTTTCATTTAGGAGAGCAAGGAAGATGAAAAAACATCCCCATCGAAGCGATAAACTTAGCCAGGCATGATTTGGCATAGTCAAGGCGGAGCTAAATAAATGGCTAAGTAATGGTCTTTTAGTGAAATAGCCAAAAAATAAAATTGCAGCAAAGACTAGATTGACCAAAGTTGGCTTCATTTTGATGAATAATTCATTGCCAGAAAATATGGTAAGGCCACCAAATATTGATAAAATTATTCCAGAAAATAAAGTCACCATTGGAATTTTTTTGGTGAGAATATAAGTGATTATGATGGCAATTATAGTTGTTATGATCAGATAGATTGTGGCCTCAACTAGCGGCTTGGGTGCTTTAGAAAATTTATAAACAGCAAAGAAAATTATCAATGGTAAATATTCGCATAGGAATTTTATCAAGCCTTCTTGAGATTTAGGATTTAGAGGTTTTTTAATTGCATTTAACATTGTTGTTATCGATTTTATGTGCCGGTAAAATATTAATTAAATAAATCTGATAAATTAAATCAGAGCCGCGTTCTAGCAATTTTGCTAATTTTTGATCTTCAGTTTTAAAGGATTTAAAGACCTCAATTTTTCTTAAGCCACCTTTTTTCATGCCAATAATCTGACTTTCAAGCAACAAATCATAATTACCGCCAATTAATATCTTTTCTTTAAGGATAGATTGCAATTCCTGATTATCATTTTTAGCAGTAATTTTATAAGAAATTTCAGCCTCACTGCCACAAGCAACAACATCTCCTTCACCAATTTCAAGATCCGTAGTTATTATATGATCGCCAGTTAACGGCTTAATCTTAGCTTCATTTTGATTATCAGTTACAACATTATTTAAAATACCACCCTTTAAATTACCTTCCTGCTGCTTAGCAAGTGCGATGCCAGAAATTATAGTCGAGCTTTTTTGATTAGCCTGCTTAATACCATATTTGATCTTATCAACAGATAATCGATTGCCAAGACTAGCGGGATTATCCTTGTCTTTTAATAATGCAAAATAAAGCACCAAAGCCACGCAAACTATCTTAATTATTGGATTCTTAAATATAAAATATGGATTCATAACTTTAAATATTACCCCTTAATATTTGATAATCATCGCCAATTATCTTGATTACTACCGAAGGGAATCTTTTTTCATTTTGACAATTATCAATTAGCAATTCTAAATCATTAGCAAAATATTTTGCAACCTGATTGATATTTGTCGCCTCTTTTTGACCGGAAATATTGGCACTGGTAACCGCCAATATAAAATCATCAGAAATTTCTTGAAATAAATTCACTATAAATTCATATTTCACAATTCTAATCCCCAAAAAATCATCATTATGATTTAAAAATGGCGATAATTTAGTTTTGGAATCTTTATTTCTTGGCAAAATTAAAGTAAGGGGCTGATCTTGATATTTGGCAATTATACTTTCCGCTAATTGATTAAACGCCACTATTTTGCGTGCTGTGGCAATATTTGGTACAAAAATTGCAATTGGTTTGGAATTATCCCTTTTTTTTAACCAATAAAGTTCATTTACCGCACCATCATTACCAGCATCAACTGCGAGCCCATAGATAGTATCAGTTGGTATTGCTACCACCTTACCTTGAAGCAAAAATGAAGCGGCAATTTTAGCGCTATTTTTATCTGATTCTTTAATGATTTTCATTGCGATATTTAACCATTGATTTTATTGGCTCAAAACTAAGACGATGATATTTGCAAATCCCGATTTTTTTAATTTTTTCAAGATGAAATTTGGTACCATAGGCCTGATTTTTATCAAAGCCATAATCAGGAAATTCCTGATGTAATTTTAACATAATCTGATCCCGACTCTGCTTGGCAATAATTGAGGCCGCAGCAATTGAAAGGCTCTTAGAATCACCTTTAATAATAGATTCGGTAGCAGATAAATTCATGGTTTTATCAAATTCTTTATCAAATGCTACAAAATTACCATCAAATAAAACTATCTCTGCAAAAATATCATATTTCTTACATAAATCCAGATAGGCATTTTGCATTGCAAGCTTGGTTGCCTGCAATATGTTAATCTGATCGATTATTTTCTCACTGACAATCCCAA
>CAZUPN010000011.1:0-26034 GCA_964622015.1 uncultured Rhizobiaceae bacterium
GATAAAAATAACCAATAAATATCATGAAAATCGGAAAAAATTGTCAGATTCATCAAACTGCGATCATTAATCAAGGCGCCATTATTGGTGATAATGTCGAAATCGGCGCTTATTCAATAATTGGCGGCAAAGTTACAATTAATGATGGTACCATCGTTAAATCACACGCACTAATTGATGGCGATACTATTATTGGCAAAAATAATGTTATTTTTTCTTTTGCGGTTGTAGGTGAGATACCGCAAGATTTGAAATATAAGGGCGAAAAATCAAAATTAGTGATCGGTGATAATAATCGCATTCGTGAACATGCAACTATTCATCTTGGAACCGAAACCGGTAAAATGGTCACTATTATTGGCAATAATTGTTTATTTATGATCGGTTCTCACATCGCTCATGACTGCGTTATTGGCAATAATGTTATTTTGGCTAATAATGCTACTTTAGCTGGACATGTTGAAATTGGTGATTATGCCATAATTGGCGGCCTGTCGGCGGTCCATCAATTTGTTAGAATCGGAAAACATGCAATGATTGGTGGCATGTCAGGAATTGAAAATGATGTGATTCCTTACGGCGCTGCGATGGGTGAGCGCGCATCTTTAGCTGGTTTAAATTTAGTTGGTTTAAAAAGAAGAGGCTTTGATCGTGAGGCAATACACGCCCTTAGAAATTTCTTTAAAAAATTATTTGTTGAAAATAATGAAGAAAATTTTAATACCAAATTGGAAGAATTATCGAGTTCTTGTGATCAGCCAATCATAAAAGATGTGATCGATTTTATTAAAAGCCAAACTACTGGCCGGTCTTTTTTAAAGATCAAAAATCTCAATTTAAATGATGAAATTTAACCGATGAGAGAAATTTGTCTTGATATCGAAACGACAGGTCTTGAACCTAAAAATGGTCATAAAATTGTTGAAATTGCCTGCGTTGAATTAATCAATAAAGTAAAAACCGGCAATAATTTTCATAGCTTTGTTAATCCACGCCGTGACATGCCTGATGAGGCGTTTCGTATCCATGGCATCTCCACCAAATTTTTGCAAGATAAGCCAATTTTTGATCATGTTGCAAGTAAATTTTTGGAATTTATTTCAGATGCAAAGATCATAATTCACAATGCTGCTTTTGATACTAAATTTTTAAACCATGAATTAAAAACTCTAAATCTTGAGTCAATTGACATGTCATTGGTGATTGATTCTTTGCTAATGGCGCGTGCTAAATTTCCCGGAGCGCAAAATTCTTTAGATGGTCTATGTAAAAGATTTAATATTGATTTATCAAGAAGATCCAAGCATGGCGCGCTTTTAGACGCTGAGTTACTTGCCGATGTTTACATTGAATTAATGGGTGGTGCCCAAACCAATTTCCTTGAAATTAATAATTGCAATCAGGATTTTTCAAGGCAATCCCCGGATCAAAATCTTAACCAGGAAGTCATTTTAACCCCTGATTATTCGCTAAATAAATCAAAATTTAAAAAGCGAAATTTTAATTTAAGCGATCAAGAGATAAAATTACATCAGGAATTTATTACTACCAATTTCAAAAATAATTTATGGGGATATTAGGTTGTTCTTAAACATATTACAGCAAGAGCTTTTTTATAATCTAAAAAATATCAGCAAAATCCTACATAATTTCCTATTTTTTCTAATCTCTTTTTGTATTTTCTTCTTCTTGGTTTCAGGCAATGAAAATCAAGCTTCAAATCTGTTTTTGGTCAATAATATTATTTGGTTTTGCCTGTTATTTAATATTATTTTTGCCAATAGTGATTTTTTAGAAGATGACTATAAGAGCGGTGTTATTGAGCAGATGGTGATTATTTTCCCAAATTTTGAATTATTTATTGCCGGCAAAATAATCGCTAATTGGACAATATTTTGCCTACCAATAATTATTGCTCTGATCTTGTTAAATTTATTAATCGGCCTTGATTTTAACCAGATAAAAGATTTATTTCTCATCACTATGATGGCGAGTTTTGCCATTAATTCAATTGCAGCACTAACCGCTTCTTTTAGCATCTCTGAAAATAAAACTTCTCTCATTGCAATTATAACCCTACCGCTAATAGTACCGATTTTATTGGTAGCCTTTTCATCAATTGCTGATTTTGAAAATAGTGATTTTAATTTTTCACTAAAAATACTAACTTTATTAGCAGTGTTAGCCTTTATTCTAGCCAGTTTCTTTGGCGCTAAGATCGTTAAAATTATTCTTGAATAGAGTTCATTTCTTCTGGATCACAATAGTAGGAAATATCGCAATAAATGTTTAAAAAATATCCCTCAATAATTTTTGTAATTCTTTTTGATTGTCATCTGCTAAATGCTCAATTTTATGCAAAATAGATTCTTTGATAATATTAGCAAATTTCGTCCTGATAAAAGAAATATGGTTTAATCCCAAATCTTTAAAATTAGAAATTTTAATATCATTTCATAGTTTGAAATTTTTAGCAGAAGTAATCATTGCGATTACAACAAAATCAGTATTTTTATTATAGCTATTGCTTGATACTATAACAGCCGGCCTTACTTTAGTAATTACTGGTCTATCTATAAAAGGAAAACTGACGGCGATGATATCAAATTATTATAATACCAACTCTTATCTTTGGATAATTATATAAGCTTCATCTTTTTGTAAATTAGCAAAAGCTTTTTCATTGCTTTCATCTTCCTACTCATCAGCGAAAGTTTTATTGCAAGCTGCAATAAATGATGATTGTGTTTTCTTATCAATGGCCGTTACGGTATCCTTGATAATTTTCTATGCAGTTTATTAGAAATCTTCTGATTACAGAGCTTCTACTCCTATCTTTTCGTTTGGCTCAATTATCAATTTCTACAACTGGTTTGTGCGGTAGTTTTAGCGAAATTAAATCTAATTGATTATTTTCTAATTCTTGAACTTTGATATTGCGACATAAATGTATTTATTATGAATACCTGTTATTAATAGATACTAAATGGTAATACTTATTATTCATATTATTTTTCAAAATACAATGATTATCAATAAGCAATCACGCTAACAAAATTCAATTTGCTGATATCTTCGGCCATTTCAACTTCTACCTCATCCTGGTCAACTTTTTTGACTATTCCAATTAACAGCCCTGGTGGTAAGGCTTCGCCATCGGCGGAAGTAAAGACTAAATCGTCAGTTTGAATTGAGTGGTTTTTTGGTAGATATAGAATTTTCATGATATGGCTATTATTGCCGGCCAATATTCCTCTGACTCTGGCATTAGAAGTTATGATTGGGATGCGGGATTTGGCGTCGGTGATTAGCATTACCCTTGCTTTGCCTGGGTATATTTCAATGATTCTGCCAATTACTCCAACGCTGCCAGTGACTATATTGCCTGGTTTTGGAGTATAATTTTGGTCTAATTCGATTAATAGATTTTGATTAAAAATTTCATGAGCGCGACTGATAACTTTGGCAATTTTATAGTCAGAACTTACCGGTACGATGAATTTTAAGATATTTTTTAACTCGCGATTTTCCTGATTGATACTGATGGCGCTTAAATAAAAGGAGCGTAAGCGATTATTTTCTTCCTGTAAAATTTGATTGTCACTTTTGGCATTGATTAATTCTCCAAGATCGGTAACCAGCGAGACGGCGCAGTTAAAGGGGAAAGAAGCCATAGTTATAATCGGGTTAGAGATCCCAACAAATATTGTTGAGACTTTGGTAGAAAAATCCTGGTTTATTTTGGCAATTGTTAAGAAAATGATGCTCAAAATTATAAAGAGCCCAAATTCAATTTTTTTATAAATTGAACCAAAATAATGACTAAGACTATATTTAGTAGCAGAGCTGGTAAAATTTAAATATTGCCTCATTCATATTGACCCATAAATTATTCCTGACGGAAAATAGTGGCGCGAAACATTTTGATATTTTCTAAAACTTTACCGCAGCCATTAACCACGCAAAGTAGAGGATTTTCAGCAACAAAAACTGGCAATCCGGTTGCTTGTCTGATTACATAATCAAGATTTTTAAGTAAGGCGCCACCACCGCTTAAAATAATGCCTTTTTCAACGATATCAGAAGATAATTCCGGTGGCGTACATTCTAAAGCAACTTTGATTGCTTCAATTATTTGTTGAACTGGCTCTAATAGGCTTTCACTGATTTGTCTTTCATTTAAGATGATTTCTTTAGGGATGCCATTTAATAAATCGCGTCCTTTCACCTCAATGGTTGGCCCGTCACCTTCTTCAGGAACGCAGGCAGCGCCAATAGTTTTTTTAATTTTTTCAGCAGTTGCTTCACCGATTAATAAATTGTGATATCTTCTAATATAAGAAATAATGGCATTATCCATTTTATCGCCACCAACTCTTACTGATCTTGAATAAACAATACCGCCCAAAGATAAAATACCAACCTCAGTAGTACCGCCACCAATATCAACAATCATTGATCCGGTAGGTTCAGTAACTGGCATATTGGCGCCAATTGCAGCGGCCATTGGCTCTTCAATCAAATAAACTTCTTTTGCTCCGGCTCCTTCGGCAGCATCTTGAATTGCCCTTCTTTCAACTGGAGTTGAGCCTGAGGGCACGCAAATAATAATCAGTGGACCAATCCAACTTCTGGTTTTATTAACTTCGTGAATAAAGTGACGGATCATCTCGGCTGCGATCTTGAAATCAGCAATTACCCCATCTTTTAATGGTCTGATTGCATCAATTTTAGCGGGGGTACGACCTAACATCATTTTGGCGGTACTGCCAAAAGCACAAGGAACCAGGCGACCATTTTCATTAATTACTGCAACTACTGATGGTTCATTAAGTACCACCCCTTTGCCGCGTTCATAAACTAGAGTATTGGCAGTGCCAAGATCAATTGCGATATCTTTTGATGATAGTGAAAAAAATTTTTTAATCGACATTTTTTTAATAATTTAATTTATCTAAACAATTTATATAAGCTAAGGCTGAGGCTACCAATATATCGGTATTAGAAGCGTTAGCGCTAAATATTTGGTTATTTGCTTTTAACCTCACAGTGGCGGTAGCTAAGGCATCCGTTCCTTCGGTCACGCCATGCAATTGATATAATTCAAGCGAAGCCTTATGGGGAATTAATTTTTTTATCGCATTAAATATAGCATCAACCGGGCCATCTTTAGATATAAAATTAGCAGTAACTTCTTGACTGTCAATTTGTATTTTAATTTCAATTGCTGCTTTAGAATTGGTGCTACAATTAACATTCAAGCTTATTAGCTGATAATGAGATTTTTTATTAGTGAGCGAATCATCAACCAAAGCAATAATATCATCATCGGTAATATCTTTTTTGCGATCGGCAAGATCTTTAAATTGCTTAAAAGTTTGCTCAAGCATTTCCTCGCTTAACTCATAACCAATATTTTTTAAATGATCAAAAAAAGCTGCCCGCCCGGAATGTTTACCAAAAACCAACAATGATTTATCAAGGCCAATTGCAGCTGGGGTCATAATTTCATAAGTATTGCGATTTTTTAACATCCCATCTTGATGAATGCCGCTTTCATGAGCAAAGGCATTGGCCCCAACAATTGCTTTATTATATTGAATTGGAAAGCCGGTAACATTAGAAACTAATTTTGAAATTCTGGAAATCATCTTAGTATCAATATTACTATCAATATTATAGAAATCCTGACGAGTTTTAAGTGCCATCACAATCTCTTCTAAAGCAGCATTACCGGCCCTTTCACCAATACCATTAATTGTACATTCAACTTGTCTTGCTCCAGCCTTAATTGCCGCTAAAGAATTAGCAACCGCTAAACCTAAATCATTATGACAGTGAGTTGAAATCACCGCCTTATCAATATTACTGACGTTATTTTTAATTTTGGCAATCAAATCATAATATTCCTGCGGCATCATATAGCCCACAGTATCTGCAATATTAATAGTGTTGGCCCCGGCTTTAATTGCGGTTTCAATTGCTTTAAATAAAAAATCGATTTCAGAGCGGGTGGCATCTTCTGGTGACCAATCAACATCTAAGCAAAAATTTCTTGCAAGCCCCACACTGTCAGTAATTGCCGATAATATTTGGTTTTTATCCATTTTTAATTTAAATTCCATATGAATGGGACTGGTGGCAATAAAAGTATGGATTTTTGGCTTTGGAGATAATTTTATCGCTGCCGCAGCTTTCTCAATATCATTTTTTTTGGCACGTGCCAAAGCACAGATGGCGGAATTTTTGATATTTTTGGCAATTTCAGCTACCGCCAGAAAATCTCCCTCAGATGCTGCTGGAAAACCAGCCTCAATGACGTCGACCCCCATTTTTTCTAGATGTTTAGCGATTAATAGCTTCTCTTCGAGGTTCATAGTTGCTCCTGGTGCCTGTTCACCATCTCGCAATGTTGTATCAAAAATAATGATTTTTTCCTTTCTCATATAAAATTAAACGAAAAATTAGCAAAAGACTTTAAAATTCATATGTTACAGATAATATAAATTATGCTTTAATATTAAAAAATACTAACATTTTACCAAATTAATTGTAAATGAATAATCCTATGGAACACTTACCCTTCTTAAAAGAAAACGATATGGTTGATATGATTTCTCCTGCTACTAGTTGCACCAAGGAAGAAATTAAAAAGGCAAAAAAATATTTGGGCAATATTGGCTTAAGAAGTAATATGTTTTTTGAAAAAAAAATGTCTTTGGCCCGAAAAATTCATTATGATCTACCGATATTTGGCGTTGAAGATAGATTTGAGCAGCTAATTTCGGCAATTGAAAGTGAATCATCAAAAATTATTTGGTGCTTAAAGGGTGGTTATGGTAGCGGTGATTTGCTCAAATTATTGAAAAAAATTAAACCAATTAAACAAAAGAAATTCTTTATTGGTTTTAGTGACATCACTTCACTAACTAATTTTTTTGTTGAGCATTGGGGTTGGAAAGTTTTTTGTGCCCCAATGCTAATGCAGCTTGCCGAAGATAAGGTTACTACCTCCGCTCAAAGACAATTAATCTCAGTATTATTTGGCGAAAAACAAAAATTAGAATATCAATTAACTGCTTTAAATAAAGAAGCGTTGGAATCTAATTTGCTTACTGCGCAAATTATTGGTGGCTGCTTTAGTGTAATGGCCAGCCATTTTGGTACCTCTAATCAGCTTGATTTTAAAGATAAGATTTTATTCTTAGAAGATATTAAGGAAAATGGTGAAAGGCTTGATCGCTATTTTCGTCAATTGACAGAAATTATTATTGAAAAAAAGCAATATCCAAAAGCGATATTGCTTGGTAATTTTCTAAGCTCGGATCCTTACAATCTTTCAAGAGGCGGTCCCAAAGCCAAGAGTATGAAATTGGCACTACTTAGATTTGTTGAAAGATTTAGCGACAATCAACTTCCAATCCCAATTTTTGAAGAAGTAAGCTCCAATTTAGGTCACTCACGTAATATGTTGCCTTTAATTTTGGGATCTGATTCGCAAATAAAACAAATGGGCGAGAATTTTTCTTTGACAATTAGTGTAATTTAGAATTTAATCGACGATCCTTTATTGTGCTGGGGTTATTTGTTATAGCGGAGTTCTTTGTCATCTAGGCGAAGGCCGGGATCGATTGTTCAGCAATTTTGGTGTTGTAGAGTGGATCCCGGCCTTCGCCTAAATGACAAGAATAATTTATAATTGGGATAACAAGAATGCTTGGCAACCGGGAGGGAGGTTACTTAATATAATTCAATCAAATTTGTCTAAAGAGATGCAAAGTCAAGAGGTGCAAAATAAAAGCGGCGCCAAAAATATGATTATTAATTTTGGGCCGCAACATCCTGCTGCTCACGGGGTTTTAAGGTTGGTACTGGAAATGGATGGTGAGGTTATCGCTAGAGCTGATCCTCATATTGGCTTACTTCATCGCGGTACAGAAAAATTAATCGAATATAAAACTTACCTACAGGCTTTGCCATATTTCGATCGGCTTGATTATGTTTCGCCAATGTGTCAGGAGCATGCTTATTGTTTAGCGGTTGAAAAATTACTTGGCTGCAAAATACCGCTTAGAGCACAATATATCAGAGTTTTATTTAGCGAAATTACCCGTATTTTAAATCATATTATGGCAATTACCACTCAGGCCCTTGATATTGGGGCGATGACGCCACTTCTTTGGTTGTTTGAAGAAAGAGAAAAAATGATGGGATTTTATGAGCAAGTAAGCGGCTCTAGAATGCATGCTGCTTATATTCGTCCTGGTGGCGTCCATCAGGATTTACCTAAAGGATTACTTGAAAATATTGCTGATTTTGCCGAAAAATTTCCTAAATATTTAAATGATACTGAAAATCTATTAACTGAAAATCGGATTTTTAAGCAAAGAATGGTTGATATTGGCGTTGTCAGTAAAGAGCAGGCTTTGGATTGGGGATTTTCTGGCCCGATGATTCGTGGCTCCGGCATTGCTTGGGATCTAAGAAAATCTCAACCTTATGAAATTTATGATCAATTAGATTTTGATATTCCAATTGGTAAAAATGGTGATTGCTATGATCGTTATCTGGTGAGAATGCAGGAAATGTATGAATCAATAAAAATTATCAAGCAAGTAATTGCAAAAATGCCGGAAGGTCCGGTAATGATTGATGATCCTAAAATTTCACCACCAAAAAGAGCAGCTATGAAGAGTTCGATGGAAAGTTTAATCAATCATTTCAAGCTTTATTCTGAAGGTTACCGGGTGCCAGAAGGCGAAGCCTATGCTTCAGTTGAGGCGCCTAAAGGTGAATTTGGAGTTTACTTAATATCAACTGGCGGCAATAGGCCGCATCGTGCACGAATTAGAGCGCCAGGATTTGCACATTTGCAAGCACTCGATTTTATGGTTAAGGGTCATTTTCTAGCCGATGTGGTTACTGTAATCTCAACTCAGGATGTGGTATTTGGTGAAATTGACAGATAAATTTTGAGCTGCCCTTGTAATAAAAAAAATTCCTCCTATATCTTCTCAAGTATTTACAAAAATTAGGTGCTTTTAAATTTTTACTTAAAAAAATTTGAGGCATCTGATCTAATATCAAAACTAATCCTAAAAAATAATTTATGAGTGAAATATTTGCAAATGAAGTAATCGGTATCGATCTTGGTACCACCAATTCTTGTGTGGCAATCATGGAAGGCAAAACCCCTAAAGTGATTGAAAATGCTGAAGGTATGCGTACCACCCCCTCAATTGTGGCTTTTCTGGCTAACGCTGAAATCACTGTTGGTGGACCGGCAAAAAGACAAGCAGTTACTAATTCACAAAATACTATTGCTGCAATTAAAAGATTGATTGGCAGAACCTATGCTGACCCTCTTACTAAAGAAGATCAAAAATTAGTATCTTATAAAATAGCAGCTTCAAATAATGGTGATGCCTGGGTTGAAGTTAAGGGTGAAAAATATTCTCCTAGTCAAATTTCTGCTTATACTTTGAAAAAAATGAAGGAAACTGCTGAAAATTATCTGGGTAAAAAAGTTGCTAAAGCGGTGATTACTGTGCCGGCTTATTTTAATGATGCTCAAAGACAAGCAACTAAAGATGCCGGAAAAATTGCTGGGCTTGAGGTGCTTAGAATAATTAATGAGCCAACTGCTGCCGCTCTTGCTTATGGTTTAGATAAGAAAGAGGGTAAAACTATTGCGATCTATGATTTAGGGGGCGGTACTTTTGACGTTTCAATTTTAGAAATTGGTGGCGGGGTATTTGAAGTTAAGTCAACTAATGGCGATACTTTCCTTGGTGGTGAAGATTTTGATATGAGAGTTTTGCAATATATTGCCGATGAATTTAAAAAACAAAATTCTATCGATCTAACCAAGGATCCGCTAGCTTTACAGCGTTTAAAAGAGGCGGCAGAAAAGGCTAAAATTGAGCTTTCTTCAACAGTTGAAACTGAAATTAATTTGCCTTATGTTACTGCTGATGCCAGCGGGCCTAAACATTTAAATGTTAAATTATCACGCGCCAAATTAGAGCAGTTAGTTGATGATCTGATCCAAAGAACAATCAAGCCTTGTGAGAATGCTCTAAAAGATGCTGGTTTAAATGCCGCTAAAATTGATGAGGTAATTTTAGTTGGTGGTATGACCAGAATGCCAAAAGTAATTGATGCAGTTCGCAATTTCTTTGGTAAAGAACCAAATCGCAGCGTTAATCCTGATGAGGTAGTGGCAATTGGTGCGGCAATCCAAGGTGCAGTTTTACAAGGAGATGTAAAAGATGTGTTATTGCTTGACGTTACTCCACTTTCTTTAGGAATTGAAACTGCTGGTGGGGTATTTACCCGCTTAATTGATCGCAATACTACGATTCCAACCAATAAAAGCCAAATATTTTCAACTGCTGCTGATAGTCAAACCGCGGTTACTATTAAAGTATTCCAAGGTGAAAGAGATATTGCTGCTGCCAATAAATTACTTGGCGAGTTTAATCTTGAAGGAATTCCGCCGGCTCCGCGTGGTATGCCACAAATTGAAGTAACTTTTGATATTGATGCTAATGGTGTGGTTAAAGTTTCTGCTAAAGATAAAGCAACTAATAAAGAGCAAAATATCAAAATTCAATCTTCTGGTGGTCTTTCTGAAGCTGACATTGAAAGAATGGTCAAAGATGCCCAAATCAATGCTGCCGCTGATAAGAGCAAGAAAGAATTAATTGAGGCTAAAAATCACGCTGATAGTTTGGTTTATTCAACTGAAAAAAGCCTGGCTGAACATGGCGATAAGGTTGACGGGGCTACTAAAGAAGCAATCAGTGCTGAAATCCAAAAATTAAAAGATTTACTTGCTAAATCAGAAAGTGGTGCTGAAGAAATTAAGGCTGCAACTGACAGTTTAATGCAATCTTCAATGAAATTGGGTGAAGCTATGTATAAACAACAAGAAGCTCCTCAAGGTGGCGCTGAAGGTCATGAGCATGCATCTGAAAATAATTCTTCTACTACTGCCGCAAATGATGAAAAAATCGTTGATGCAGAATATGAAGAAGTTAAGGATGATAAAAAATAGTTTTGGAGCTATATAAATCTCTGTGATAATGCAGGAAAGATAGCGCAGGAAGCGGTCTATTGAGACCCCTTCCTGCGGGCGGGGTCTTGGATTACAATATGGATTCAGCAACCTCGACAGCCTTCATAGAATCAAGATGAAAAAATTTACCACTCATCTCAATTCCTTTAATTCTCGATAAAATACCATCTTCAGTAAGCGCTTTCTTATAAAAATAATTCATCGAAAAAGCTACCTCGGGGCGGTTAGCCAGTATTTTAGGATTAATAATTTGAATACCGATAAAAATATGACTAAGATCTTGATTTAGTGGCTTTGAAAGCTCTTTGGTAATCGGATTAAAATTAAAATCTCCTTTAATTATCCTATCATCACTAATCACTGCTTCTTTTCTTTTGAGGCCAAGCAAAATATCGCTTTCTTTTGGATTATAATTTTTCATTATCAATTCCAGATCAGAAATATTATTTTCTTCTTGCCATAAAATATCGCCATTAATTAACAATATCGGCTGATCAAAATCAAGCTTTGGAGCTGCAAATAACAAGCCGCCGCCAGTTTCAAGTTTTTCTTGTTCGCCAGAAAAAATAATTTTTGGATTTTGTAGCTCTCTTACATAATCTTCAATTTGATTAGATAAATAAAAGCCATTGATAATTATTTTTTTAATATCACTAAGTAATGCTAATTTTTCGATTGCGTAATCAATGATTGATTTGCCATTAATTTTGACTAAAGGTTTTGGAATTAAGTCAGTGAGTGGGCGCATCCTTTCTCCCCTTCCGGCGGCAAAAATAAAGGCTTGCTTGATTTTCATAAAATTCAAATTTACTTAAAATTTGCGATAAAATAGCTAAGATATTTATGGCTTAGAATATATAAAACGGAGGTTAAGATTATTTGAATAATTACGATATTGATACTGTAAAAACTGAGGCTAAAGATTGATAATAACGCCCATTTAAAAATTAAGAAAACAATCATGAAGGCGCTAAATTGCTGCCAGATCTGCTCGAAGCTTTTTCTAATGATTAGCCGGTGATTAAGGATATTAAAGATTTTTACTGATAAGATGTAGCATAGTGAAGTGATACCAACCATATTACCATTTAGCGAATCATGATAAAGGCCAAGCAGAAATAAAAACCAGATTGCAAATATATTTCTAAAGATTGCAAAATAGAAAATAATTATTAAATCAAATAACGGCAAAATAGCTGAAAATCCAGCAATCCTGATGTCCAAAACGCTAAACATCACCGATAAAATAGCGAGTAGATGAGCAAAAATCTTCCCAATTATTTCGCGCTTATCGGTCATTTAAGTTTTTAACTATTTGAATAATTTAGAATAATTTTTTCTAGTACGTTTTTTCCAATGGCCCTGATGATAAGCGTCACTTGCAAGTAACGGCATTACCGAACCAGCCTCGGCAAAAACCATTTGCTCAAAACTAGTATCAACCTTGCCCCAAGAGCAAGCTTCCTTTAAAGTTGAGCTTGAGCAAGCGCCATCTCTGACATCAGCAATGGTAATTTGAACCGCATATTTATGCATCTCAACATCTTTAACGCCAAGTATTTCAGCGCATACCACCGTATCTTGAACAAAGTTTTTTGGTACCCCGCCACCAATCATTAACAAACCGGTAGTGCCAGCTTTAATTTTAATATCGGTTAATTCTTTAAAATCACGAATTGAATCGATAGTTAAATGTTGCTTAGGATTTTTTACCTGATGTAAAACTAATCCAAATCCGGCCGAAGAATCGGTAAATGCTGGGCAGAAAATCGGCACATTATGATCATAGGCTAATTCGACCAAGGATTCTTTTTTCTTGGAGTGGGTCTTTAGATATTTGCCCATTTCTTTGATAAATTCACGTGACGAATAGGATTTTGCTGGCAGTGAATTAGCAATTTTAAAAATAATATTATCGCATTTTTGCAGATCTTGCTCATCAATGTAAGTATCGTAAATTCTATCGATGTAATTATCTCTTAAAAATTTATCATCAATAAATTGCGAACCTTGATAATGCTTAAATCCTAAAGCTTCAAAAAAATCCATATCAACAATTGAAGCGCCAGTTGCAACGATCGCATCAACCATATTATATTTGATCATATCAGCATATAATTTCATACAGCCGCCAGCTGAAGTTGAACCAGCAAGAGTCAGGATCACTGAGCATGATTTATCTTTAAGCATCTGATTAAAAATTTCAGTTGCTCTTGCTAAATCGCGAGAAGTAAAAGACATATCAGCCATTGATTTGGTGATTTGACGGGAGTCAAAAGAGGTAATGTCAATATGCTTTACTACTTTTTTTAATAAATCTTTTTTCGATATTTTTTTCTCTTTAGCCATTTTATTTTATTTTTTAAAAATTAATGCAAGTTATATATATTTTCTGTCGCATCGGCCCATGTCAATCATCGCAGGAATCAATCTGTGACTTATTCCTGATGTTTGAATCAGGTCAGCAGCCATAAATTCTTAAGGCTTGATGACATGAACATGAGCAAGGGGTCAATAGAGCCCTTGCTGCCGCCGAAGATTCATTGCCGCACCAACATGTTGATTATTTCACCGACTTCCTAAGGCTTTTTTTCTTAGCTAGCAATTCGTTATTTTTATACATGCTAATTAGCGGCTCATCTTGAACCTCAAATTGTAAATTTTTGCTAAAACCATTAAAGTCGGTACGAATGGTTTTGCTATAGGCGCCAAGTTGACCGATTTCAATATAATCGCCTTCAGCAATATTTGCTGGCAAGTAAAATGGTCCCTTCATCGTATCTAAACTATCGCAAACCGGACCATAAAATCCAAATGGTATCAGATGTGACGAAAGAGGTTGGTCATTTTTTACTCTAATTGGTTTGGTTGGGTAAATAAAGCCGGGATAGCCAGCATCAAAAAGACCACCATAAGTGCCGTCATTGATATAAAGCATATTTTTCTTACGTCCCTCAACCCTAACTAAAAGCGAAGTTGACTCTGCAACTAAAGCTCTTCCTGGTTCGCACCATATTTTGCAATTTTTATCAAGGGGTAATTGATGCAAACTATCGTAAATTTCATTAAAATAAACTTCTAAATTTGGCGGGGTCAGGCCCGGGTAAGAAGAAGGAAAGCCACCACCAATATCAAGTACGTCTAATTTTACCTTTGATTGCTCCAGCACATCTTTTACCATCATCAAAGCTGAGCGATAATCGCTTGGATCCATACATTGTGAGCCAACATGGAAGCAAATACCGAGATATTTTGCAATGCTGCGAATCTTGCGAATCAATTCAATTGATTCAGTTGGCAAAATTCCGAATTTTCCAGAAAGATCAATCGCAGCGTGAGAATTAGGAATTGCTAAGCGCAAATGTAGGCCTAAATCCTTAGCGTTTTTAGTAACTTCAAGAATTTTATTTAATTCATCAAAACTATCGAGTGAGAAATTGCGAATGCCATAATTAAAATAAGCCTCATAAATTGCTTCACGAGCTTTGATGGTATTCATGAAATACATTTTGACATCATGGCCAAAAGATTCTCTGATTAATTTAATTTCTGGTAGTGAAGCAACGTCAAAATTTCTAACTCCACTGTCGAAAAGATTTTGCAATACTGATTTATCAGGATTGCTTTTAACCGAATATAAAACATCACCCTTAAAATTATTCAAAAACCAGCTTGCTGCCTTTTTAATTGAGTTAGGACGCACAAAGTAAGTTGGAATTGATGGCTTAAGGTCAAAAACCAAATCCTCTACTAGCGGATAGTTAGATTCGATTTTTTTATCGATAAGATTTTTAGCAGCAATAATCGAGCTTTTAGGCTTTTTAGGAAAATTTAGATAGTGAATTTTTGAGTTTTCATCATTTGAAGTTTTCTGCCGATCATATTGCTCTTTTTCCATTTCTTTTTAGTGTTAAATTTTGTTAATTAAATTTATAAAGTTTTTATTAAGTTTGCGTATAAATAAATTAATTTTTTTTAATGTAAATAAAAAATTTCACTTTATTTTGGACTCTTAAATCCGACCCTTTATTTTAGGGCATCGACGCCAGAAATTTTTTTACCGCAAAAACGCAGATTTTAAAAAAGAATTGCAAAAGTTTCTGCTGCAAAATTTTGTTAGCAGAATTATTGTTTAAAAAGTGAATAAAAAAATCAAAAATTTGTCAGTAAATATGTCATTATCAGAGGAGCAAAAACAGCGTTATTTAAGAAATATAATTTTATCAGAAATTGGCGAGATTGGCCAAGAAAAATTATTACAAGCAAAGATTTTGGTAATTGGCGCTGGTGGTCTTGGCTCACCAGCCTTGCTTTATTTAGCGGCGGCGGGCGTTGGTAATATTGGTGTAATTGATGATGATGTAGTTGAGCTTTCAAATTTACAAAGACAAATTATTCATAATCAAAAGGATCTTGGAATAAAAAAAATTATCAGCGCCAAAGAAAAAATCTCTGTTTTAAATCAAGAGGTCAAAATTACCACCTATGAGGCTCGCGGGGATGCTAAATTTCTAGCTAAGATAGTTACTGATTATGATTTTATCCTAGATGCCAGTGATAATTTCCCCACCCGTTTCGTGATTAATGAAATTTGCCATCATTACCAAAAACCCTTAATTTTTGCCGCAGTAAAAGGTTTTTTAGGTCAGATCAGTGTTTTTAAATCATATCAAAACAGCCCCTGCTATGCCTGCTTTAATCCTAACATTGTCGATGATAAATTTAGTCTGCCTCTATCAGAAAAAGGAATTTTAGGAGCAGTTGCCGGGGGTATCGGTGCGATGCAAGCAGCGCAAACAATTAAGGAGATTTTAGGAATTGGCGAAAGCCTGGTTGGCAAAATATTGATCTTTGATTTTCTAAAAAATGATATACGCAAAGTAAATCTAAAGAAGAATCCAAATTGTAAAATTTGCTGTTAATGTCATTATCTTTTGTCATCCATACTTCCTTTTGTTATTGCGGCTTGCGCTGCAATGACAAGGGGGTATGAAATGACGGAAGGCAAAAAGCTACCTGGTAGCTTTTTTAATTCTTGCGGCCGTAATATCTTCAAATCTGACAATATTATCTTCTCCTAGATAATTGCCAATCTTGATTTCAATAATCTCTAAAGCTTATAATTGCTGATTTTCAAGTCGATGCTTTTTGCTGGCTTTGATATAAGTTGACTCACTTCCATTTAAATAATTTTTTGGTCGTCACAAGTAACATTGGCAATGTTTTTTACTATTACTGAATGTTTGGAGCGATGCTTATGTATTTGTAGCGAAAGCCAAGAATTGGGATCAGCAATAATTCTTTTAATTTTAAATTTTTGATCAAAATTAATAATTTCAAAACTTCCCCAAGATCTTAATATTTTGTTGTGATAAGGGGAGTAATTTTCATGACGCAATTCAGAAAAGTTTTTAAGCAAAATTGGCGTTATGAGACTAAATTCTTGCCGGTCATTTCTTCAGGTTGATCAATTTTCATCAGGCTTAAAATAGTTGGAGCAATGTCGGATAATTTGCCATTACTTAGTTTAATTTTAGCTAGATTATTGCCAATTAAAATGCAGGGTACCGGGTTAGTAGTATGGGCGGTATGAGGTTGGTTATTGTCATCTTTCATACATTCGATATTGCCGTGATCGGCGCTAATTATCATTAGACCATCTTTAGCTAAAATTGCTTTTTCCAGAATTACTAATTGTTGATCAATTGCCTCGCAAGCTTTAATTGCCGGGTTAACCAGGCCACTATGACCGACCATATCGGGGTTGGCATAATTAACGATGATGAAATCATATTGACCTGACGCAATTGCTGCTGCTAATTTTTCAGTTAACTCAATTGCCGACATTTCCGGCTTTAAATCATAAGTAGCAACTGCCGGTGATTTAACCAAGATTCGATCTTCACCAAGAAATTCTGTTTCTCTTCCCGCACTAAAGAAAAAAGTTACATGAGCGTATTTTTCAGTTTCAGCAATTCTTAATTGTTTAAGATTTTTTCTAGCTAAAATCTCTGGCAGTGAATTGTTAATCTGAATTGAGGGAAATAAAATCTGATAAAAATTATTAAGCTGATTAGAATATTCGGTGATGGCAATTTTGCTGGTAAAATCAATCTTTTTAGTTTGAAAATGCTTAAAATTTGGATCAAGTAAAGCATAAGAAATTTGTCTAATGCGATCTGCTCTAAAATTAGCCACTAATAAAGCATCTCCATCTCTTTGTCCCTTCTCCCCTTGTGGAAGAGACTTAGGGTGAGGGGTGGAGTTGGATTCTGTTCCTAAGTAAGCAGGGTGGCCCTCGCCCCGGCCCTCTCCTACAAGGGGAGAGGGGGAAAGAGCTCTGATTACAGTTGGTAAAATAAACTCATCAGTGATTCCTTGATCATAAAATTCTTTAACTGCCTTGATTGGATCATTAGAATAATTGCCAACCCCTAAAGCGATGGCATCATAAGCCTTTTGAGTACGATCCCAATTATGATCGCGATCCATTGCAAAATAACGTCCGCAAATCGTCGCAATTTTGACATTATCATAATCTTTAGTTGCAGCTAAGAATTTTTCTAAATAATCAATCGCACTTTTTTGCGCTACGTCACGCCCATCCAAGAAAGCATGCAAAGCAACTTTTACATTATTTTGTGCCAAAAATTTAGCCAAAAAAATTATATGATCAAAACTAGAATGCACTCCGCCATCAGATAAAAGGCCAAGCAAATGGCAAGTCCGGTCACTATTTTGTAAATTTTTAACTAATTGCCGCAAATATTGATACTGCTCTAATTCATGATTTTGAATCGCCAAATTAATTCTCACCAAATCCTGAAAAATAATCCTGCCGGCCCCAATTGTCATATGTCCAACTTCTGAATTGCCCATTTGGCCTTCAGGTAGTCCAACATCAAGTCCGGAAGTCTGTAATTGAGAATTAGGGTAATCCTTTAAATAACGCCGATAATTTGGCGTTTTAGCCATGCTGATTGCATTATAGTCAGAATCACCTGCAACCCCCCACCCATCTAAAATGCAAAGCAAAATTGGCTTGTTCATGCTATTTAAAAATAAAAAACTCAACTAAAAATAAAATCATTATCACTCAACCAAACAAACCCATCAAGCTTAATATAAAATTCTGTATGATCGCTAATATAAGTAGAATCCCCATGATGTTCAATTGCCAAATCTCCATTATGTAAACTATCACGATCAAATCCCATATCACGCAATTCGATTTTATCCCTGCCTACTTCAAAATCCATAATCGTATCAACCTCAGTTGCTAGTGATGAATCATTATATGACTCAAAGATAAAAGTGTCATTACCATAATCACCACGCAATATGTCTTTACCAATTCCGCCATATAGCATATCATCGCCTTCACCGCCGTTTAAAACATCATTTCCTTTATCGCCCATCAGATAATCATCTCCGGTTCCGCCATTTAGATTATCATCCCCTTCACCACCATCCATGTCATCATTTCCTTCACCACCATCAAGATAATCATTGCCTTTACCACCCTTCATATAATAATCGCTGCCATTTTCACCATATAATTTATCATCACCATCATCACCAAGTAGTTTATCGCTACCATCACCACCATGTAATTCATCATTACCATCGCCGCCACTGACGAGATCATCACCTTGCCCACCATCAAGATAATCATTACCTCTTTCGCCTGACAAAGCATCATCACTTTCTTCGCCATATAATTTATCATTTCCTTCATTGCCATGTAATTCATCACCACCAGCGCCGCCATGTAATTCATCATTTCCTAATTCACCGGATAATAAGTCGCTACCTGCTCCGCCACTGAGATAATCGTTTCCCACTCCTCCAGTTAGCTCATCATTACCATCTTCGCCATAAATTCGATCATCTCCTTCTTGCCCCCACAAGGTGTCATTTCCTAATCCGCCATGTAACTCATCATTTCCATTTTCACCAAATAAACCATCATCTCCTTCGCCACCATTTAAATAATCATTTCCCACTCCTCCGGCCAGCTCATCATTACCATCTTCGCCATAAATTCGATCATCTCCTGATTGCCCCCACAAGGTGTCATTTCCTAATCCGCCATGTAACTCATCATTTCCAGTCTCGCCAAATAAGCCATCATCTCCTTCACCACCATCCAAATAGTCATTTCCTATTCCCCCATTTAAAGCATCATTACCAATGCCGGCGTACAATTTATCATCTCCTTCCTGACCAACCAATAAATCATTCCCTTCTTCGCCATATAATCTATCATTTCCTTCCTGACCCCACAAACTATCATCACCATATCCACCATGCAGTTCATCATTACCTAGATTGCCCCATAAACGATCATTTTCTACTTCACCATCCAAATAGTCGTTTTCTATACCGCCAAAATAATCAGCTTTTTGAAAGGCTGATTCACCATCCTTTTCTAAATTTTTAGCGATAATATCGGTTGAGTTATTGTTAGTTTTTTCCATGAAGTTAAGATTTTGAAGATCTAATTCTTTCGATAATTGATTTGTCATAAGTTTAAGATTTATTGGTTAATAATTACAAGATAAGTATTTTTCAATATCGATAATTTTTTTTAATAATCAAGCTAAGATTAATTTTAGCCAGAATTTTGTAAAACTCCTATTAAAATCAAAAAGTCCGACCAGAATTCTGATATGCTTTAAAGCTAGGTAAAGCTTGATCCTTGGTTGAAACAATTGGGTCTTTAATTGGCCATTTAATATTTAAATCAGGGTCATTATAAGCAATTCCGCCATCTCCTTCTTTTGAGTATTGATTATCAACCTTATACATTACATCAGCTGGTTCATTACCAAGCACACAAAAACCATGAGCAAAACCTGCCGGAATATAAAGCATTTTGCCATTTTCACCATTTAGTTCAATTGCAAAATGCTGGCCAAAAGTTGCAGAATTTTTTCTAATATCTACTACCACATCCCAAATTCTTCCCCTGCTACAGCCAACTAATTTGGCTTGTGATGGGTTTTGTTGATAATGCAGGCCACGAATAACGCTAGGCAGTGAATAAGAAAAATTATCTTGAAAATATTCAGTTGGTAAGCCAAGTTTGGCAAAAGTTTTTTTATTGAAGCGTTCGACAAAAAAACCGCGAGAATCTTGGTAAATATCAAGTTGAACTATTTTTAGATCAGCTATAAGAGTATTGGCAATATTCATTTTATCAGTAATTATTAATCAGATTAGTGATTTTTAACACCTCTTCATCACTAAGACCTGGATAAAGTGGCAGGCTTAAAACCTGATGATGAATCTTTTCAGTTATCGGTAAGGAAAAACTTGCAAATTCCTGGTAAGCAATTTGTTTGTGTGGCGCAATTGGGTAATGAATCACGGTTTGTACAGCATTTTCTAAAAGATATTTTTGTAATTGATCGCGATTGTCATTTCTGATCACAAATAAATGCCAAACATTTGCAGATTCTTGGCCTAATTCCAATTGATGTGACAATTTTGGTAAAATTATTTTAGGATTATTAATATTTTGGCAGTAAATTTTGGCGATTTTTCTACGATCTTCATTTTCTTGATCAAGATATTGCAGCTTAACTTTTAAAATTGCTGCCTGAATTTCATCAAGTCTGGAATTAAAGCCCTTATAAAGATTATGATATTTTTGATGTGAGCCGTAGTTTCTGAGTGCTTTAACTATATCAGCAAGTTTATCGTCATTAGTAGTAATTGCTCCACCATCTCCTAAAGCCCCAAGATTCTTACCCGGATAAAAACTAAAGCCGCTGGCATCACCTAAATTACCAGTCTTTTTGCCATGATAAATAGCGCCATGAGCTTGCGCCGAGTCCTCAATGACTTTTAAATTATATTTCTTAGCAATGTCATTGATTTTGTCCATTTCAGCACATCTACCATAAAGATGTACCGCTAAAATTGCCCTGGTTTTATTGGTAATTTTTTTAACAATTAGATCGGAATCAATATTGTAGCTATCTATGTTTGGCTCAATCAAAACCGGTTGTAAATTATTAGCGCTAATTGCCAAAATTGAAGCAATGTAAGTATTGGCAGGCACAATAACCTCATCACCATCTTTTAGAATCCCAAGCTCCTTGTAAGCTCTAAAAATTAAAATTAAAGCATCCAAGCCATTAGCCACCCCAAGACAATGCTTAACACTGCAATATTTAGCAAATTCATTTTCAAATTCCGCAACTTCTTTTCCCAAAATATACCAGCCTGAATCCAGAACTCTTGCAATAGCTTGTTCTAGCTGTCCTTGATATTTGGAATTAATTTTTTTGAGATCAAGAAATGGGGTCATTGTTTTTATATATTCAATTCATAATGATCATAGCAAATTGCTCTGCCACCAAACATTTCCTTTTGGTTAATTAAGCCTTCATTTAAATATTTTCCTTGTTGCTCAGTGGAAATACCAAAATCAAAATATTTTTTGTTTTTATATTCTTCTTCCAGTAAGTACCAAATTATTATATCTAGGCCACCAATCTCCATTCCAATTTTGCTATTTGCCATATACTGAGTATGAGTAATATTTTTATTTTCAAATATTATAATACCCGCAACCATAGACTCTTCTTTAAATGAGGCGAATAATTTTATGTTATCAGGAAAGTTGTTAGCTAATAATTTTATTTCTTCTATATTGTGAACTGGTCTAGCGCTATGTTTTTGTAAAGTTATCTCCTCTATTTCCATAAAACTTTTCCAATCATAACTTCTTTTTACAATTAAATTATTTTGCCTTGCTTTGCTTAATCCGCATTTTTTGCTTTTACTAAATCCTAATTTTTTATTAATATAAATTGTAGTTGCAATGTCTCTTCTCGATAAAGAGGCATTATTTTTAAATAATGCATATAAATCCTCTTCTGAGGGCTGATTATGATAGATATAAGGGATTGCTTTATAAACTAGTTTACGAATATTGTTTTTTTGCAAATATTTTATTAGTTCACCAAAAATATCCAACATCAAAGAGGCCTTCATCTTGTTATTAATTATGAATCCTCCATATGTCAATCCCTGATGACTATATAAAACTTCATCTCTCAAATTAGCGGGCAATAAAGCTACCAATTCTTTTTCTTGATAAAACATCAATGAATGATCAATAAATCTGTCAGAGTGATAATCCATATAATCACGATTTAAGAGAAAGGTGCCATTCTTCGAATTTTTTACAAACTCATTCCAAATATTTTGTTGATTTTGGCAATATTGATTTATTTCAATCATATTTTTATTATGTCTTATAGATTAATATATCATCTCTTCTGCCTGGCATTGACATGACTATAATATACTCAAGTTCTTTCGAACCTTAATATATTTATTTTTTTACATCGCATCGCCGCCGCCCCACGCTCGTGGGGATCTCCGATATATTGAAGTAGCTTCAGTATATGAAGCGCATCTATCAAAATAAGCTATACTTACAATTAATTGCATTATTAATTCATCAATTTTATCAAGATGTTGAGATAATTCTAATGACGGGTTTAAGTTAAACCTATGATCGAATTTTATACTAGAGTTTTTGTTCATAGATTCTAGAAAAAATCATATTATTTGTTAAAAACTGAACTTTTTATGTGGCTGGTTGAGATACCTTCCGTCCTGGTAAGATATACTACCTCGCAATATTCTTTTAAAAAATCAAATTCGCCTTTCCAATCATCGCCAATAACAAAAAGACCTATATCATATTTCTTTATATCACTAATTTTTTGATTCCAGTTACTTTCCATAATTATATTGTCAACATATCTAATTGATTCTAATATCAATTTTCTTTCTGCATATTCATGATAAGAATCTTTGTGCTTTAATTTGTTAAATTCGTCCGATGACAACCCTACAGTAAGATGATTACCTAATTCCCTTGCTCTTTTCAATAAATTAACATGACCCCAATGTAATAGATCAAATGTTCCATATGTAATTACCTTTTTGATTTTTTGCATAACTAATTTTTAACCGCTATTTTAATTCTTAAATATTAACCTGGAAAAGCAGTATTTCCTATAAAACCAGCCTTTATAAGAAATATTGTATTTCCTGATAAGAAAATAATAATATTCTAATCTGATTAAAAATTTTTGAATAAAAGAACTATTTTGATATTTAAGGAATTTAAGCGTAGTATGACATTTATCAATAGTTATACAGTCTAAATATTTATCAATTAAATCAAGCATTATTCTTGCTTTGTTCTTATATAAAAATTTATAATTACCAAGATGGCGAAGCATCGAAAGGTTTTTATATTTTGGATAAATTTGTAATTCGATATCATAATCAATCAAATTTAAAATTTGTTGTTCCATCTCTGATTTATTATTCCAAATACTATTTTTTACCTGACGATAACAAGACATTGATTGGTCAATGTAAAAAATAGAGCCAAAGCCTAGCATGTAGAATGTAATAAGATTATCGTCAAAATAATTTTGGTTACAAAATGCTGGAAAATTTTGTTTGAAAATATTTCTAAATACAAAAGAGAAGTTAGGAAAATATAAATTGGGCCAATATTCTTCTATAGTGATTTTGCTGTTAAGAACTTTAGTTATTAATGGCTTTCTTTGATTTGTCTCTTCATATAAATAATCCACATTATGCGCACATCCAATGCAGTCAGCATTTTTTGGATCATCTAAGATATCTATTTGGGTTTGTAATTTTTTATTATCAGTATAAAAATCATCACCATCTAGAAAAGCTATATATTCTCCATATGCTTGCTTTATAAGGTTAATACGATTTTTTGATGCTCTAGAAATCGAATTATATTTTTTGTTTTGATTTCTATCCATAATTGATATTTTCATTTTGCCAGGATATTTATCTTGCCAGGCCTGAACTTTTTTTACGGTGCTATCAGTAGAGCCATCATCTCCGACTAATATTTCAAAATTAAAGTTAGTTTCCTGAGATAAAATACTGCTCAAAGCCTGGTCGACATATTTTTCCTGATTGTAGAATGTCACCAATATGCTTAGTTTTACTGCTTTTTGGTTGTTTTCTAAAATGACCATTTCCGATTATTTTGCTGTTGAAAATCCTTTTTGAGCGATTCTTTGATATAGTTACCCGCACCTCCAGGTTGAAAATAAAATTCCTGACTGATAATTTCTGATCTTTTACTTTTAAGAGGATCGTTACCAGATTTAATCATATCAATAGTTTCTCTTAATTCCTGCCAATTTTTAGCCCAGTAGAATCCTTCTGATAATTTTTGACCGAAATCATTAAAATGGTTGGTTTTATGGCAATATATTATTGGCTTACCGGTCAATAAATATTCAGGCATCAATGAAGTTATATCTGCTATTAAGGCATCTGATGAATAAAATGTTGCAAGATATTCCTTTTCTTCATCTATTGAACTATTTGCAGTATTGAAATATAGCTTACATTGCATAACTTCTTGTTCAGACATGTTACCGCTAGCGATATATTCTAAAAATGCTTGTGGATGAGGGCGAAAAACCAATTCAATATCCGGGTTACTCTTGGCATATTCGATAATTTTATTTTTATAATCAAAGAAATGACAATTACTCTCAGAAACGCACCAGCGGGGAGTCCAAATTAACCGAAATTTATTTTGGCTTCTGGAGAATTTCCATATTTTGCTTTCAGAATCTTTATATTTTTCTAATTCATCAAATCTTGGGTAACCACTAACAATAATATTATTTTCCAAAGAGCCTCTAACTGATTTTATTCTATCCCAATATTTTTTTTTATAATTGACATTCTCAGCAAAGATAAGACTTAAATCATTAAAAAAATCTTGTTGATAAATAGAATCCTCAACCTCACCTTTAAATACCAGCATCCCATAATGCATATAACATAATTTGGTATATTTAGCAACGGTTTTACTGTGATATTGAGGGGGGCGAGTAATATTATACGGAGTCTGGAAGAATAAATATTGCGGACTCAATGTTTTTAAATCAAGCCATTTTTTGTTTTTCTCATCATAACCATTTAACGCATTATTTGATATTTTTTTAAAAAACTCATAAGCTCCTTCATCTATATATTCGTCATGTTCTAATCCTTTTTGTGGAAGCTGTTTTTTTGTTGGTATGGCAACTATCATTGGATTAAATAACGAATCACGCACCAATTCATCATATAATGTTTTTAAAGAGCCCCATAACTGAGGGCGATTACAAACAAAAACGACGGTTATTTTTTTATCAAGACCCTGATTTTCTTTTTGCTTTTGCCTTCTTGACCAGAATTTTAATCTACGAAGATTCATAATCAGTTTTTAATTTTAGTAATGTAATCTAGAAACTCTTGATAATCTCTAATATAATCTTCTTCATCATAGTAATTATCAGCTAAAACCATTAAAACACAATCAGCGGAGAAATCAAACATTTCACGCCAAATTAAGGACTCAACCAAAAGACCTTGATCGGAAGAATTGAGTAAAATTTCTGTTTTTTTACCATTATCAAGTAATATCTTACAACTACCGCTAACGCAAATTAGAACTTGTCTAAGGTTTTTATGAGCGTGGTAACCTCTTCTAGTGCCATTTATGGTGCCAAAAATGTAATATACTCTTTTAATATCAAAAGGGATATTTTTGTTTGACTCTAAAGAGATTAAACTTCCTTTTTCATCGCCATTTATTTTAAATCTAATAAGCTCCATTTATGATTTTTTGGGTTACAAATCTATTATTATTCTTTGATGCATTCAAGATGCTATATTTTTATTAGCTATTTTTGGTATTCTGATTTCATTTTTTGGTTTTTTAAAACATTACTTATAACTTTAATAACTTCTTTATATTTTTTTTTGCATTTCTTGCCCAAGCTAAGTTCACAATATTTGTCTATCAAAGGATTTTCGCTGGTTAGATTAAAGAAATCAGAAGCTTGAAAATTAAAATTTTGATATATCTC
>CAZUPN010000011.1:26044-31743 GCA_964622015.1 uncultured Rhizobiaceae bacterium
TGAATTGCTTCTATTCCATATTCAAGTGCTTTCTTTCGTGATTCTTCATTCATTAATAGGTCATATGCTATTTTTATAGCAAAGTTTTTATAGCAATTATCAATAATGGAATTAGATCTGCGGCTATTTTTTAATGCTTCTTGTAGTAAAAAGAAGGGCAAATATGTTTTTTTGTCTGTATTAACATCATCCTTGGCGTTTGGAAAAATCTGCTTTAACTCTTCTATATTTTTAATTTTTAAAAAATTTTCTAAGATTTTTGTAGTTTCAAAATGTATCCTAGAAAAAAAGTTACTATTTGATTTTGTATTGCTTATGTTGCTTAGATTATCCCCTATTCTGTAATAAGTTAATTTTTGTTCAATAAAACCTATATTATATCCCTTGATTAATATTTTTATCCATGCATCGAAATCTTGGAGTTGTAATAAACAGGGATTTAAACCGCCAATGCTTATTAAAATATCTTTTTTAATTAAACAGCTGGGAGCGCACAGAAAATTTCCCTTATAAAAAAAATAATTGAGAATCTCATATCTTGAGTCAAAAGACTGATTAAATGCTTTCATCATCTTGTGATCTATTGGTGAATTATTTACATCTATAGTTTGGACATGGGTAAATACAGCGTCAATTTCTGGATTTGAGGCTAAAAAATTAAATGTTTTTTCAAGTCTGGTTCTCTCCATCATATCATCAGACGCAATTAGGGCTATTAGGTTACTATTTGCATGGTTTATTGCTATATTGGTATTAATTGAAGGGCCTTGATTGCGCTTGTTTTCTATGATTTTTATTCTGGGATCTTTAAAATTCTTTATTATCTCTAAGGTATTATCTTTAGAATTATCGTCAGAAATTATTATTTCGAAATCCTGAAATGATTGATCTAATATACTATTCAAAGTATGAGTTATATAATTTCCATGATTGTAAGATGGTATGCAGATTGATATTTTGGGCATAGTTATTAATTTTTAAATAAGAGATTCGCTATTTTTGATAGTAATTGTCTAAGTTGATATATTTTATTTCTTTTTATCATTTTTTGCTTCCAAAGCATTATTCCGTAAGGGTAAAGAGCTGAAATTTCAAGGTATTTTTTAAAGCTAAAGCCAAAATCTTTTTCTAGAATTTTTAAGCAATCTGGTTGGCTTGATATTTTTTTGCATAAAAGATTTAATCCAAAATTTTGAATATTTGCCAGATTTTTTATTTTATTGGTACTGAAAAAAGATTGAATAGCAAGATCTAACATATAAATGAACCCAGGATAATTATTTGGAGCCGTTGTTGAATAGCTAGGAAAAATCTTACTGAATTCCTCAAAATCTTTAATATGAGAATAATTATAAAGTAACCCCTGACTTTCTAGGTGATATCTAATTGCAGTTGATGATTTTTAGCGCTCAGATTGGCATTATTTTTTAATAATCTAAAGTTAGTTAATCCTTCTTGTATTATATGGATTTCGTAGCCAGCCAGACATATTCTAACCCACATATCTAAATCAAGCAAAACTATAAAAGACGGATTAAACAGACCAACATTGAGGTAACAAATTTTTCTAGCCAAAGAGCTTGGATAACATAAGCAATTTCCGTGATAAAAAAAACTATTGAGCCACTCATATCTACTCTTGTTTTCTATTTTTTCAAAAGTTTTTGTGCAGATAATTTTATCATTTTCTCCAATTGTATTAGCTGCAGTAAAGCAAATTCCATATTCAGGATTCTCATCTAAAAATTTAACCTGTTTTTCTAATTTTTCTACTTGCCAAGAATCATCAGAATTGATAATTGCTATATATTCGCCTTGGGCTAGATTAATCAGTTCATTAGTGTTTTGAACCATACCTCGATTATAGGGAGATTGAAAAACCTTAATTCTGTGATCTTTATCATAATCTTTGGAAATATTGAAAGTCTTATCTGTTGATTGGTCATCCATTATCAGAAATTCCCAATCCTGAAAATTTTGTTTTAAGACGCTTTCAATTGCAGAAGCAACAAATTTCTCATGATTGTAAGATGACATGATTACTGATACTTTAGGCATATTGGCAATATTTATGTTAATAGTTTTTGTAATTCATTTCAGAATTTTCTCAATTTTTTGAACTGAATCTTGAATCTAAATCTGGTTACTTTAGTTTTATATTTACTACTTTTAAAGTTTGGTCGCTTCCTCTTAACTGATCAATAATTCCAATCGTAAAATCATATCAAGAAATATAGCCCCCATCATTTAGATGATAGATTTTATTATGGAAGCCTCTATATAATCATAATACTACTTTAATAATTTTGATAGTATTTTCTGTCGCAAAATTTGCTGATATGGGGCTGCCAATTCTTGGCTTCTCTTCTGCCTTCCGTCAATATTGATGGCAAGTATGGCATTGATGATAAAATCTGACTTTGGGAGTAAATTATTTAAGTAATTATCTAGGGTCGATAAATTTTGATAAATAGACTAACTAGATTAGAATCAACTCGACCATTTCTACTAAAGATCGCAATGTTAGTGTTTGTTATGTTCTGCCACAAATAATTACAATATTTTTCATTTACTTGTCTGTTTTACAAAATTTGAGATTTCATCCAATGCTGTTTTGGCGCTAATCTCATTAATAATCAGGCCTTTATCGTATTTTTTAACATATTCCGATTGGGCGCCGATATCAAAGCAGGCAATTTTAATGTCCATTAGCATAACTTCGTGAGTTGTATAACTGAAGGTTTCTGGCCATATTGATGATATAAAAACTATGTCTATTTGATTATTTTCAATAATTTCTGGTAGGTTTTTTCTATCATATTTTCCAAGAATTTTTAGTGCCAAATTAGCTTTCTTTTTACATTTACCAATAACAATTATCTTAATTGGTAAATCATTATTGATGATGATTTTAGACATCTCTTCCACTATATCGCAACCCTTTATTTTATTTAAGGATCCCATGATTCCGATATTTAACATTTTAGTTGTTTTAACAATATTGGCTTTCCTTAAAAAAGGAACATAGTGAGCTACATTATTGATTTTATTGGAGATGGCTGGATAAAATTGACTAACAATTTGTTTGGAATCGCTAGAAAAGCATAATATTTCATCTGCCTGATTGGTTAAAAATTCTTCCCATTTTTTAACATTTTCTTGTGCTAAGGCACTGCAATTGCAATGATTTTTATTGCTGATCATGTCACATTTAGTGCCATCATTTTTGGTTAGACTAATATTTTTGCAGATGCTGGCAAAATCATGTATTAACATAGTGGTTTTGGTACTATTATTCTTGATTTTTTTGATAAAATTAAAAACAACATCAATATCTAGAAAGAAAGAAATCTGATTAATATAAATTTCATCGATTCTTATTTTGCTGTATAAGTTTAAAAGTTCTTCGAAATTATTGAACAAAACCGAGGCAAACTCTTCTTTAAATGTGATTTGAAGATTTAGCTTATTTAGCTTTTTTTTGTAGATAATGACAAATATATAATTATTATCCTTTAAATGAGCGATTCTATTTTGAAGATATAAATCTGAGCCGCCTCCCCATTCATGATGAAGATAGATAAGTTTTTTATTTTCTTGATTTAGATTAGAAATAATCTTTTTAAAGGCTGATTTATTTTTTTGATTACCAATTTTATTTTGATATCTGTATTTAGCTTGTTGTAATTTTTTAAATAATTTGCATATGAAGTTATTGCAATTTACTAGCGGTAGATTCATAAAAAATTCTTTTTGGTAAAAAATTATGTCATTTTACTAGCAATATAATCTAGCTGACCATCTTCTAAAGACATAATAGAGATAGGTATTAAAGTCACAATCATCAGATATTACTGAAGTCTATTTTTTAAATATTGGATCATAAAAATGTCAAATTTTATCCTGCAATTATTGTATTATTTGACAATATTAATCATGAGTTCTTCCATAAATATCTTGAAATCTCTTTATATCATCTTCGCCTAAATAGCTGCCAATCTGCACTTCTATAATTTCTGCACTTTCATTACTCTCATTTGAAAGTCTATGCTTTGTTTTAGCCTTAATAAATGTTGATTCTCCATAATTCAAATTCAGTACTTGTTGATCATTATGAACAACAACACTTCCTTTTACAACAATCCAATGCTCACTTCTAAATTCATGAGATTGTAAAGACAAAGAAGAATATGGATTAATCAATATTTTTTTAACCTTAAAAAACTCTCCATTAATAAGGCTTTTATAATATCCCCAAGGTCTAAAAACTTTATTATGAAATTTAATTTTATCACTGCCTGTTGACGATAAATCACCAACAATTTTTTTAATATTTTGGGTTTTATTTTTGTCGGCAATCAATATTGCATCATCGCTTTCAACTACAACTATATTATCCAGACCTAAACAAGCTATCAAGCTATGATTAGAATATATCAAAGAATTTGAGCTATCATACATTTTAACGTCACCAAAAGTGGCATTATTATTTTTATCTTTCAAGCTAGCTTGATAAATTGAATTAAAATCACCAACATCACTCCATTTTGACTTTAGCTCGGTTGTTGCCACATTTGATGATTTTTCTAAAATTCCATAATCAACAGAAGAGCTTTTTTATCATTTTGATTCCAGGAATCTTTTATAGGTAGCCATGACGATATTTTTATCTCTGATGCGGATTTTTTTATTAAGTCCTGCATAAACAGTCCATGGAAGTAGAGATTTGGTAATCGTTGAGTTAGCTCCGACGCTAGCCCCTTGTCCAATTTCAACGCCAGGCAATATTACGGTTTCTGCTCCTATTGCACAAAAATCTCCTATGGTAATTGGCGCGTTTTTGATATTTCTAAATTCTGATGGTATGGTTGGATTGCCAAAACCCCAGCCAGTAAAATCATCGCTACTCGTGATTACTCTAACGCCATGGGAAAGTGTAGAAAAATTTCCCATCACAAAACCTCCCGCTCCGGTGATCGAAGAGTATAATGGTATATGAATATAATTTCCAAATTTAATTTTTTGCTTTCTTGCATCTATAGTGACATAGTGATCAATTATTATATTACTTCCCCATTCAATATTTTCAAAGCCCAGTATCGTGTAGGGCTTAAAAATTTTTATGTTATTTTCGTATAATGTGTAAATATCGCTATCTTCAATGATTTTCATGCTCAATTAACAATTTTTTAAATCTCCTTCCGTCATGTGATTTATAAGATCATCAAATTTCATATTTGGCTCCCATCCTAAATTCTTTTTTGCCTTAGAATAGTCGCCAAGCAATAAATCAACTTCGGCTGGTCCATAATAGACGTGGTTAATTTTTACCAGGACTCTGCCATCTTTCTGGTTTATGCCAATCTCATCTATTCCCTTTCCTTGCCAGTGAATGTCAATATCAATTATTTTTGCTGCCTTTTCTATAAATTCTCTGAGGCTATGAGTTTTGTTGGTTGCGATAACGCAATCATCAGCTTTGTCTGCTTGAAGCATTAATCTCACTGCTTCGACATAATCACCGGCAAAACCCCAATCCCTTTTGGTGACTAAATTGCCGATTTCAAAAAAATCTTGCCTACCATCTTCTAAATACATAGTGGAGATGAGCATCAAAGTTATAATCATCAGGGATTACTAATTTTTATTTGACAATATTAATCATGAGTTCTTCCATAAATATCTTGAAATCTCTTTAT
>CAZUPN010000012.1:0-30969 GCA_964622015.1 uncultured Rhizobiaceae bacterium
TGTGGATTTTGTAAAAAAAGTTGGTTGAGGGAGTTTTGGGATTTGCGACAGTCTCTTTATATTGCCGCGTCGTTTGACCCGCTCCTCGCAGACGATCTCGAAATCATCACTCTCGAGGAGCGGTCAAGCGACGCGCCGTCTAGGTATCGCTTTTTAAGTGATATATTATTTTATCTAATTTCTGATATATAGAATCTCTGCGATTACCAATATCGTTACCACCAATTCTTTATTTTCTACCATATAAACCAACATAGCCTATGGCTTGCAATTTAATTTATAACATTCAATTGGTTGAGTACTGAGCCTTGCCCTTGCCACATAGGGATTTTCTAGCCTTTTAGCTAAAATTTTTTTGAAAGCTGCTTTTTAAGCTTAGCCCAATAAATTATTTGCCCTGATGTTCAACGATATTGGCCATCAGCATAAGATTTCGCCTCTTCAACAAACTCAGATGGGAATTTTATAGATTTATAACTCATAATTGTCTCCTAAAAGTAGAATTTTGACTCATTTTGCATCATTTTGATTATTTTATTAAATAAAGGGCTCCTGGTTACTTTGTTCAAAAAAGTAACCAGGAGCCTTTTTTGCTAGATCAAGTGGGTGGGACTTGATTTAAGTAGCTTTTCTAAAGATTCTAAAATAAGATTGTGGTTTAAATGTAATACCAAGCCTCATCTTTGGATAACTATATAATACCAAAATCCATATAAAATACTAGATATAGCTTCATCTTTTTTGAGAAGAAACTTTAATAAAAAAATCCAATTTATATCCTGATACATTGACTTTTTTTATTAAATTTTCTTCTCAAAAATATTTTGTTTATAGAGCTACCCAAAGATGAGACTTGGTATAACGGCTTTTTGCCATCAATAAACCAATTAGCTTTTCAAGGGCAAATAACAAATTCCAAATGCTTAAAATAAATCAAATTCTGACTGAAAAAATTTCTGCTAATTGTAAAATAATTGAGCAATGGTTTGAGGATAAATTTATTGAATTTCCTGCGGTTTTTTATAATTCTATAGATTTGCGCCACTCGGGTTTTAAAATTGCGCCAATTGATACTAATTGTTTTCCTGCTGGCTTTAATAATCTTGGCTTTGACTCTAGAAAAAAAGCAATTGCAATTGCTTTAGAATTTTTAGATAAAAATTTTCCATCAGCAAAAAATATTTTAATTATTCCTGAAAATCATACCAGAAATCTACGTTATTTTGACAATATTTTAATCTTACAAGAAATACTCAAATCTTGCGGCAGAAATGTGATGGTTGGCTCAATGATTAGCGAATTAACTGCGATTACCAAAGTTGATTCCAAGAATGGTATAGCTGTCGAGCTACATCCTTTGATTAAAAAAGTAGATAAACTTACTACCATTGATGGTTTTGAACCCGATTTAATTATCAGTAACAATGATTTTACTGATGGCGCACCACAAATCCTCAGTAATATTACTCAGCCAATTATCCCTAGGGTTGAAATTGGCTGGTATCAGAGAGCCAAATCCAGTCATTTTGATATTTATAATCAACTCGCCAAAGAATTATGCGAGCTAATCAAGCTTGACTATTGGCTAATTTCAAGCATTCATAGCCATTTTGAAAATCTGGATTTTAAGCAACGTTTTGGCATTCAAGATTTGGCAGATGAGGTTGAAAAATTATTGGCAAAAATTGCACAAAAATATCAGCAATATAATATCAGCGATCAACCTTATTGCTATATCAAATCCAATAGCGGCACTTATGGAATGGCAATAATGAGCGTCTTTAGCAAGCAAGATGTTTTGGATATTAACAAAAAAGAGCGCAGCAAAATGAACATGCTAAAAAACAGTGTTCAAAATACCAGCGTTATAATTCAGGAAGGCATCAGAACCATTGATTTAATTAATAACCAAATCGCTGAACCAATGATTTACATGATCAATGGCCAAGTAATTGGCAATCTATTTAGAATTAATAATAGTCGTGATAACGCCATCAACCTCAATGCCAATGGCGCCAGCTTTGCTGATTTAGAAGAGCTAAATGATAATCAAATTAATCTTGGCACCAATAAAAATGACATCCAAAAAATCTACTCCCTGATTGCCCGGTTGGCGGCCTTAGCGGCGGCAGTTGAAAATAACCAAATAACAGGCTCAGCTAAGAATTAATATAAATTAGCAAAATCAGGAGCTGGCTTTAATATTTCTGGATTGCCGCGTCGCTTCGCTTCTCGAGAGTGACAGACTTAAAACTTTCGTTACTCTCGAGGGGGAGTCGCAGGCGACGTCGCAATCCAGAAATGGCCGGACTAGGCATAATTAAATTTCGTAATCAAAAGCCAAAACTGAATCAGCTCCGTTTAATAATAACGGTAAAATATGATCTATCGCAATATCGACATGATCTTGATGTTGCAAATAATGATCACGGTCAGCAGCAGAGGAAAACTGCATGGTAAAGCCGTAATTATAGTCGCAATTTAAGCCTTCAGAGCTACAATTCTTGCCATAGCTAAAAGACTTAATTTGCTTGCTAGATGTCTTGCTTAAATTTCCAAGTTTTTCCAAGGCTTTCATTATTTTGATCTTCTGAAATATCAGGAACAACTTGCAATAATACTATATGGATGATCATAATATTTTTATCTATAACATTTATTCATATCTTAAAATATCGGCAGGGTTGGATTTGCTTGCTTTATAAGCTGGGTATAAGGTAGCAAGGAAAGATAGGATTAGTGACATTAACACTATTATTACTAGATCAGAAATAAAAATTTTTGATGGTAAATTGGATAAAAAATAGATCGTTGGGTTAAATAAATTGCTGCCACTTAGGGATTCGAGCAGTTTTTTGATGTTATTGATATTGGCAGAAAATAATAAGCCAATTATTAATCCAAGCAAAGTGCCAACTGCGCCAATTGAAAATCCGCAAATTAAAAATATCCGCATGATTGCCGATTTTGACATGCCTAAACTTCTAAGTAGAGCAATATTTTTATTTTTATCATTAACCAACATAATCATGCTTGAAATGATATTGAAAGCGGCAACTAAAATAATCAAAGTTAGAATCAAAAACATCACATTACGCTCAATTTTTAGCGCATCCAAAAATGCGGCATTTGATTGCTGCCAATCCAGTAAATAAAGGCCATTATAATTGGCGAGTAATTTTTTTAGATTGTGATTTAACTCAGACATATTGTTGGTATCGTCAACAAAAATCTCAATTGCAGAGGCCGATTCAGGAAAACGAAAATGAATTTGAGCCATCTTGAAAGGCAAAAATACCGTAGTGGAATCATATTCATACATGCCGCTTTCAAAAATCCCGGCGATATTATAAGTTTTGATTCTTGGGATAGCGCCAATGAAGGTTTTGTTAGTTTCGGCTGAAATTAATTTGATTTTATCGCCAATATTTAAACTTAGATTATCTGCAATTCCAGCGCCAATAATTACTGAATTTTGATCATCTAATTTTTCAATAGCGCCAAAACTAACATTATCAGCAATTAATTTTTTATTTTTTAAATCAGTAATTTTTACACCCTTAGCTAGACCGCCAATATTCTTGTTATTTGCCGATAGCATCACTTGTGATTCAACAATCGGATTAACATATTTGACGCCTTTAATTTTGCTAATTTCATCAATTAAATTTTGATAATCATTGATTTGCAAATAGCGGCTATAAACACTTAAATGAGCATTGATCCCTAAAATTCGATCAACTAGCTCATAGCGAAAACCATTCATCACTGACATCACTACAATTAAAGTTGCAACCCCAATGGTGATACCAATAAAAGAAAAAATCGCAATTACTGAGATAAATCCTTCTTTTCTTTTAGATTTTAGATAGCGCAGCGCAATAAAAAATTCCAATTTTGAAAACATCTAACTTACTCCCTTAGAGGTTGAATATTCAAAATGGAAAGGAGTATTAGGAAAAACCAGAGAATAAATATCATGACAGGCAAGCGCCGCCTCATTAAATCCGGTTAAGATTAATTTTAATTTATTTTTATAATTGGCAATATCGCCAATCGCATAGATCCCTTCAATTGAGGTGCCCATATTACTGGCATCAACTTCAATTAAATTACGATTGAGATTTAAACCCCAATTGGCAATTGGCCCAAGCTCCATTGCCAAGCCATAAAATGGCAATAAATAATCAGTAGTAATTTCTCTTAGATTATTTTGAAAATCTTTTACAATCACCTTTGATAAATTGCCATCACTACCATCAATACCCTCTAATTGATAAGGGACCACCAGCTCAATTTTACCTTCAGCAGCCAGTTTTTTTAAACGCTCAGCACTTTCAGGACTTGAGCGAAATTTATCACGACGATGCACCAAATAAAGTTTTTTACAAATTTCAGCCAGGCTAATTGCCCAATCAACTGCGGAATCCCCTCCCCCGGCAATCACCACATTTTTATCAGCAAATTTTGCTTTGGAAGGAATTGAATAAAAAACTGATTTTCCTTCATATTCCTCAATTTTTGCCAGTGGCGGACGGTTGGGACCAAAGGCGCCACAACCAGCAGCAATGATAATTGCTTTGGCGGTAATTTTATTATTTTTAGAAGTCGTAATTGCAAAACTACCATCAGCATTTTTTTCTAACCTATCCGCTCTTTGCCCCAAATGATAGACCGGATTAAAAACCTTGGTCTGTTCAGCGAGATTATCAATCAACTCTGAGGCTAAAATTTTGGGATGAGCCGGAATATCATAAATCGGCTTTTCTGGATAAAGCGCATTACATTGCCCGCCAATATGCTCAAGCGTGTCAATTAAATGACATTTGATTTTTAGCATTCCAGCTTCAAAAATTGCAAATAGCCCTGCCGGACCAGCGCCGATAATTAATAGATCAGTTTGAAAATTATTTTGGTTAGTCATTAGTTTTAAGGATTAGATTAATTTTATTAAGAGCTTAGAAATTAAGCATTTTTTAATTAAAAGCACAATAATTTTTTCCCAATCATTCATTATTAATTGTTAGTTATTGGTAAAATAACTTGTGATTTAAAATTATTTGCCCTAAATTTGGCCATCTATTTGGGCTTTATAGCAAGCGATCAATCTTTGGTGATATTTGCAGCAAATACAAGCTTTCCTAAATCTAATTAAATAATATTTTAAGTTAATCTATGACTATTGAAAACAGAGCCGAGGGTAAAATCGTGCAGATTATTTCGGCAGTAGTTGATGTGGAATTTGAGCATGATCAATTGCCAGCAATTAATAACGCCTTAATTTGCGATAATAATGGCAAAAAATTAGTACTTGAAGTTGCTTTGCATTTAGGCGAAAAAAGAGTAAGAACTATTGCAATGGATTCAACTGATGGCTTGATGAGGGGAATTAAGGTTAGTGACAGCGGCAAGGCAATATCAGTGCCAGTTGGCGAAGGAATTTTAGGAAGAATTATGAATGTAATTGGTGAGCCAATTGATAATTTGGGTGAAATTACATCTAAGGCATTATTTCCAATTCACGCTAAAGCCCCGGAATTAACCGATCAATCAACCGAAACTGAAATTTTAGTCACCGGTATTAAAGTAATCGATCTTTTAGCTCCTTATTCTAAAGGTGGAAAAATCGGTTTATTTGGTGGCGCTGGCGTTGGAAAAACCGTTTTAATTATGGAATTAATCAATAACGTCGCCAAAGCCCATAGTGGTTATTCAGTATTTGCTGGAGTTGGTGAACGTACTCGTGAAGGTAATGATCTTTATCATGAAATGATCGATTCTAAAGTTATTGATACTGAAAATCTTAAAAATTCTAAAGTGGCATTGGTTTATGGCCAAATGAATGAGCCACCAGGAGCAAGAGCCAGAGTTGCCTTAACTGCACTTACTCAAGCAGAATATTTCCGCGATCAAGAGCATCGTGATGTGTTATTTTTTATTGATAATATTTTCAGATTTACTCAAGCTGGCTCTGAAGTTTCGGCACTTTTGGGACGTATCCCATCAGCGGTTGGTTATCAACCAACCCTTGCAACTGAAATGGGCGCAATGCAAGAAAGAATTACTTCAACTAAAAATGGTTCCATTACTTCAGTACAAGCAATTTATGTACCGGCTGATGATTTAACTGATCCGGCCCCAGCTGCTTCATTTGCCCATCTTGATGCTACCACCGTACTTTCAAGACAAATTGCTGAAATGGGAATTTATCCAGCCGTTGATCCGCTTGATTCAACTTCAAGAATTTTGGATCCAAGAATTGTTGGTTTAGAGCATTATGAAACTGCCCGTGAAGTGCAAAAAATTCTGCAAGCCTATAAATCTTTGCAAGATATTATCGCAATTTTAGGTATGGATGAATTATCAGAAGAAGATAAATTAACCGTTTCCAGAGCCCGTAAAATTCAAAGATTTTTATCACAACCATTCCACGTCGCCGAAGTATTTACCGGCAGCCCAGGAAAATTAGTTGATTTAAAAGATACCATCAAAGGATTTAAAGAAATTTGCTTGGGAAAATATGATCATCTTCCGGAGGCCGCTTTTTACATGGTAGGCTCAATTGAAGAAGCAATCGCAAAAGCAGAAAAATTAAAGTAAATTTAAAATGACGCTTCTAAATTTAGAAATTATTACTCCCAAAGGTTACCTTTATAATGATAAATGTCATTTAGTAACCTTACCAACTAAAGCTGGTGAAATTGGAGTAATGCATGGTCATGAATTAATCATTGCCAGTTTGGATCTAGGCAAAATAATTATTTGCGACGAGCAAGAAAAATTAATCAAAGAATTTGAGGTAAAAAATGGTGGCTATGCTAAAATGCAGGGCCTTGATACTTTATTGGTTTTACTTGATTAAAAATATATTTATTGCCACCTCTTTTCTCTTGGTCATTCCTGCGAAAGCCCGGATTCGCCAATCAATAGTCAAAATGTTGCAAGATCGATCCCCGCCTTCGCGGGGATGACAAATGGGGCCTTCGCGGGGATGACAGATGGTGACTGATTCCGCAAGGGGAAGATATTCTAAAGTACTAGCTAATGGAATCCGATTGTGATTGTTAGCATGATTCAAAGGTTAAGAAGGGGTCAATAGACCATTTCTTGCAATCAATTTAAGTATAAAAATATGCGCTATCTTGCTTTAACTGCACAGGACCGAAAAGAAATGCTTAAAGTCATCGGCGTTTCATCAATTGATGAATTATACGATGCAGTTCTGCCTGATCTTTTGCTTAAAGATCCAATCTTGGGACTTGAGTTTCATCAAGGAGAAATTGAGGTTGAGAGAATCTTAAAAAATCTCAGTCAAAAAAATCGCGCAGCTGGTGATGGACCTTTTTTCTTAGGTGCTGGATGCTATAATCACCACATACCATCAGCGGTTGATCATTTGATTCAAAGATCAGAATTTTTAACTTCTTATACTCCTTATCAGCCAGAAATTTCACAAGGTACGCTGACGGTAATTTTTCAATTTCAAAGCATTATTGCTTTAGCTAGCGGCATGGAAATTGCCAATGCTTCAATGTATGATGGCGCCACCTCTTTGGCTGAGGGCTGCTTGATGGCACTTCGAATTAAAAAAGATCGTAATAAAATCGCCATTTTTGGTAATCTTCATCCTGATTATCAAGAGGTAATGAAGACTTATGTGGATTTATCCGAAGCTGAAATTATTGATAGTCAAAAGGCCGATCAATCAACCGCAGCAATCATTGTGCAATATCCAGATTTTTACGGCAATATCACAAAATTGGATGAGATTAGAAAAAAATGTGATGAGATTGGCGCTTTGATGATAGTATGCGTTACTGAAATTTTAGCGCTTGGCTTAATTGATGCACCAAAGCAAGCCGATATAGTGGTTGGTGAAGCTGCCAGCCTTGGAGTTGGCCTTAATTTTGGCGGCCCAACTTTAGGGTTTTTTGCTTCTAAAAAAGAATATATGCGTCAAATGCCAGGTAGAATTTGCGGCCAAACTACTGATGCTAATAATGAAATTGGCTATGTTTTAACTCTAAATGCCAGAGAACAACATATCAGGAGAGAAAAAGCAACTTCCAATATTTGCTCTAATCAAGGCCTATGCGCTACCGCTTTTACAATTCACATGTCTTTGCTTGGCGAAAATGGCTTCAAGAAACTTGCTTTATTAAATCATTACAAAGCCTGTAAATTAGTTGATCTGCTCGAAAAAATTCCTAATGTTAAAATTATCAATCAAAATTTCTTTAACGAATTTTTAATTGAAACTTCTGTGGATTCTAAAGTTCTATGCAAAAAATTATTAGCAAAAAATATCATTGCCGGTCTAGCACAAAAAAATAACCAATTACTAATTGCGGTCACCGAATTAACTAGTGACAATGATATGAAGCAACTCGCCTCTTCTTTAAATGAAATTCTTAATTAAATATGAGTTTAAATCAGCATCGATTAGAAAATTTTACTCCTAAACAAACCGGAATTGACTACCGCACTGAGCTTTTGATCAATCAAAGCATCGCGGGCGCATGCGGCGTTGATTTGCCTGAAATTGCCGAATTTAAAATCAGAACCGGCCAGGAAAAACGTGCTAAAATTGGCCTCATGCAAGTAAATGAGCCACAAGTAATTCGTCATTTTGTGAGATTATCAAATCAAAATTATTCAATTGATGGCGGCTTTTATCCTCTTGGTTCCTGCACCATGAAACATAATCCACGCTTAAATGAAAAAATGGCGCGCTTACCAGGATTTGCCAATATTCATCCTTTGCAAGATCAATCAACAATTCAAGGAGCATTAGAATTAATGCATGATCTACAAAATTGGCTAGCTAAATTAACCGGACTTGCCGCAGTGTCTTTAGCTCCAGCCGCTGGTGCGCAAGGCGAATTAGCCGGAATATTAGTGATCAGACAGGCTTTATTAAAAAGAGGTGAAAAAAGAAAAATTATATTAATTCCTGATTCGGCACATGGCACCAACCCGGCAACGGCAGCATTATGCGGCTATGAAATTAAAGTAGTAAATAGCAACAAGGATGGTTTAGTTGATTTTGCGCTACTTGAAGAGTTAGTAGCAAAACACTCAACTGACATCGCGGCAATCATGCTAACCAATCCTAATACTTGCGGCAAATTTGAAAAAAATGTTAAAAAAATTGCTGATTTAATTCATGCCATTGGCGCCTATTTTTACTGTGATGGCGCTAATTATAACGCCATTGTTGGCAAAGTTCGCCCCGCTGATCTTGGAGTTGATGTGATGCATTTTAATTTGCATAAAACTTTTTCTACCCCGCATGGCGGCGGTGGCCCTGGCTCTGGACCAATCGCGGTTTGTAAAGAATTGGCAGAATTTTTACCAACTCCTTACATTAAAAAAAATGGCGAGCAATTTGAATTAAGTGCACCAAAAAATTCGGTTGGTAAAGTTAAAGGCTTTAATGGCCAATTTGGAATGTTTGTTCGCGCTTTATCCTATATTTTATCTCACGGCACTGACGGCTTAAAGCAAGTAGCTGAAGATGCGGTACTGAGCGCTAATTACATTTTGGCTAAATTAAAAGATCATTATCATGTGCCCATGCCAGGAAATTGCATGCATGAATGTTTATTAACCGATAAAATCCAAAAAATTAAAGGCATTAATACTTTGGACATCGCCAAAGCCCTAATTGAATATGGCATTCATCCAATGACAGTGTTTTTCCCGCTGGTAGTTTCAGGCGCGATGCTAATTGAGCCAACCGAAACTGAAACCAAACAAACTATTGATAAATTTATTGCAATCATGATTTATATTGCTAACAAAGTCGAAGATGGTGATGGTGAGGTATTTCATCAATATCCCCTTTCTACTTACAAAAGAAGATTGGACGAGGTTAAAGCGGCAAAGAATCCGATATTAACATGGCAGTAAAATTGCAAAAATCTCTTAAAAAAAATTCGCATAAAGCATTCACTTTGCTTGAATTATCAGTGGTTTTGATCATAGTTGGAATATTGGCCACAACCATAATTATCGGTGGCGATGGCTTAATTAGATCAGCTCGTATTAGCAATGCCAGATCCGCAACTGCCGACTCGCAAATCGGTGCAACTGAAGGCCTGATTGCCTGGTACGAATCTTCAATGCCCGATAGTTTTAATATTAGTGAGGCAACGGTTGATAATTCGCAACTTTCTAACTGGTATGATCGCAACCCTTCTTCCTTACCACTTAAAAAAAACGCTCTTAATGCTACCCCATCGGCTAATGTAATCTATAATTTTGATGCTATTAACAAAGCACAATCGGTTGCTTTTAACGGCTCCGGTAAATTATCAATTAGCAGCTTTTATCAGGGAAGCTTTGCGCAGGCAACAATTTTCGTTGTTTTTAGACCATCAACCATCTCATCAATGACGCTAATAGATTCCGGGGCCTCAAAAGCCACCAGCTCAATTTCAATTTCTGCTACTAATATTACCTTAAACGCTGGTAACGCCGTTAGCACTGCTATCTCCGGCAATCGAGCAAATTTTAGTGCCGGCACTAATTACATTATCGCCGCTTATTTCAATGGCGCCAATTCCAAAGTCTATCTCAATGATACCGCAACTCAAGCAGGAAACGGCTCTGCAATGAATATCGGATCCAATATGTTTGATGGCATTACCATCGGGTCAAATAATGCCGGCTCCTCAGGTTTTAATGGCAAAATCTCAGAAGTAATAATCTTCAATCGCCTTCTAAATGCCCAAGAAAGAAAAGATGCGATGAAATATCTGGCCAAAAAATACAAAATTGTGGTAGCTGGGTTTTAGGAAAAATTCTTTCTTGATTGCCACGTCGCTTCGCTCCTCGCGAGTGACGATTTCTCGAATCGGTCATTTTCGAGGAGCGAAGCGACGTGGCAATCAAGAAAGAATTAAATATGAAAACCAGTCGCCACCAAATAAGTCTCTGAAGATTCCTGACGTGAAGATTTAGGCTTAAAATATTTAACCCTAGAAAAGTGATTTTTTAATTTAGCAACAATTTCATTACTACTTGCACCTTGAAAAATTTTACCAATAAAACAACCCTCCTCATTTAGAATTTTAACCGCCAAACCAAGAGCCTCTTCTAACAAATTTATTATTCTTAAATGGTCAGTTCTTGCATCTCCGCTAGTATTTGCCGCCATATCACTGATCACAACGTCACATTTTTTTCTTCTTTTACTTAAACTCAAAAAATCAGTAATTTTTTGCTCAGTTTCTTCTAAAAAACAATCCTGCTTGACAAAAGTTACTCCGGTAATTGGCGCAATTTCTAGCAAATCCATCGCAAAAACATTACCCACGCCAACCTTTGCAACCGCCACTTGACTCCAGCCACCAGGAGCAGCGCCAAGATCAATCACAATTTTACCCTTCTTAAAAATCTTAAATTTTTGATCAATTTCAATCAATTTAAAAGCCGCCCGCGACCTATAGCCCTCAGCCTTGGCTTTTTCAACAAAAGGATCATTAATTTGACGAAGCAGCCATTTTCTTGAAGAGTTAGTTAAAGAGTGACGAGATTTTTTAAGATTAGTAAATTTTTGCGGCATTTAATTTATTTAAAATTTTATTGATTATATAACAAAGCTACTTCAAACTCTTAGGTTAATATTAACTAGTTAAATCATGATGCAATTGCAAGAAAAAATTTTAAAACCAAATTCAACGATCGGTATTGTTGGTGGTGGACAACTCGGCAGAATGAGCTGTTTTGCTGCTCATCAAATGGGTTATAAAACGGTAATATTTTCTAATCAACAAAATTCTCCAGCCAGTTTGGTTACCAATAAAACTATTATTGCTGATTATAATGACCAAAAGGCAATTGCTGAATTTGCTGATCTAATTGATATTGCAACTTTTGAATTTGAAAATATTCCTTTAGCAGCAATTGAGTTTTTAGCAAGCAAAAAGCCGGTTTATCCCAGTGCCAATATTTTAAAAATTACTCAAAATCGTATTTTAGAAAAAGAATTTTTAAATCAAATCGGGGTTAAAACTGCTGATTTTTTTGCGATCAAAAATTCTGCTGATTTAGAAAATAAATTATCAGAATTTAATAAAGCAGTTTTGAAGACTGCAACTATGGGCTATGATGGTAAGGGGCAATTAATTTTAGAAAAAGATATTGCCATTGAGGATTTAGAAAAAATATTGGCTGGATTTAAAAATCAGCAATTAATTTTAGAAAAATTCTGTAATTTTGAGCAAGAAATTTCAGTAATTATTGCTCGCAATTTAGATGGCGAGATTATATCTTATGAGCCGCTGACCAATATTCATAAAAATGCTATTTTAGATCAAAGTATTTATCCGGCTAATATCAGCAAATCTTGCAAGAGGCAGGCAGTAGAAATTGCTACTAAAATTGCTACTAAGCTTGATTTGGTTGGGGTTTTAGCAATCGAATTCTTCGTGTTAAAAAATGAAGAATTATTGGTTAATGAATTAGCGCCAAGACCACATAATTCTGGACATTTCTCAATTGATGGCGCCAATACTTCGCAATTTGAGCAATTAATCAGAGCGATCTCAGGCTGGCAATTAGGCAATGTGCATTTTCATTCAACTGGATATATGGAAAATTTAATTGGCAGTGACGTACAAAATTTAGAAAAATTTTTAGCCAATAAAAATGCTAAAATCCATCTTTATGGTAAAGAAAAAATTATTGATGGCAGAAAAATGGGGCATGTAAATATTTTAAATAATAAAAACTTTTAACTTAGATAATGGCAAAAGAAAATTTTAAATTTGATTTTTTACCACAACAAAAAGGCTTTCTTGGTGTTGAAGAAAAATATCTAAAAAGCCCAAATGATGCTAAAGTAATAGTGGTGCCATTTGGCCTTGAAGCTTCAGTTAGCTATGGTGGCGGCACTAAAAATGGCCCCAAGGCAATTATTAAATCATCACATCAGGTTGAATTATTTGATGAAGAATTTTGGTGCGAAACTTTTAGAAAATATGGCGTTGCCACTTTAAAACCTTTTAAAATTAAAGAAGATGTCTCACAAGCAATTGATCAATTAGAGGAAATTACGGCGCAAATTTTAGCCGCCGGAAAATTTCCTTTAACGTTAGGAGGTGAGCATTCAATTACTGCCGGCTCGATTCGTCCCTTCATCAAAAAATATCCTGATTTAGCGATTTTACATTTTGATGCTCATGCTGATTTACGCGATGGTTATGGTGGCCAATATTATTCTCACGCCGCCGCTTTGCGCAGAGTGATGGATAATCCGATTAAAACTTTAATTTCTTGCGGTATCAGAAATATCTCAGCGGGCGAAATTCCTTATTTGGAAAGCAATAGTCATCGTATCAAGATTCACTTTGCTAAAGATAAAAGAAATTGGAATGTTGAAGAAATTATTGCCCCATTAAAAGGCCGTCCGGTTTATTTAACTTTTGATATTGATGGCTTTGATTCAAGCTTAATGCAAGCAACTGGCACTCCAGAGCCAGGTGGCATTATGTGGGAAGATGCGCTTGATATTATCAGGGCAGCTGGTAAGATCAGTAACATTGTTGGCGCTGACTTAGTTGAATTGGCACCGGTTAAAACATTGCATTCCTGCGATTTTCTAGCCGCTAAATTATGCTATAAAATGCTTGCTTATGCTTTAATGCCGAAGTTTAAATAAAATATTACTAAAGTGGTAAAAAATAATAAATTTATAATTGGTGGTGTAGAAATAAAAAAAGGCGAGAGGAAAAGAGTCAATATTGATATGGGTAGCATCTATGATTTTACCGATGTCAAAATGACGTTAGAGGTAATCAGGGGTAAAAAAGATGGTCCGGTTTTATTTGTTTCTTCTACCATTCACGGCGATGAAATTAATGGTATCGAAATTATAAAAAGATTATTAAAACAGGAATATTTCACCAAGTTAAAAAATTTTAGCGGTACTTTAATTGCAATACCAATCGTCAATGTTTTTGGCTTCAATGATCGCTCGCGTTATTTACCGGATCGTCGCGACTTAAATCGCTGCTTCCCCGGTACCAAAAATGGCTCTCTAGCCTCACAATTAGCCCATAAATTCATGAAGGAAGTAGTCAAAAAATCTGATTATGGTATTGATTTGCATACCGGCTCTTTCAATCGTTTTAACTATCCTCAAGTTAGAGCTAATTTAGATGATAAAAAAACTTTAGAGCTTGCTAATGCTTTTAGAGCGCCGGTAATGATTGATGCCAATTTAAGAGACGGCTCACTTAGAGAGGCGGTTTCTGGCATCTCAATTCCGGTAATTTTATATGAAGGTGGCGAGGCTTTGCGCTTTGATGAAGAAGTAATTGAAATCGGCTTTAACGGCATCATTTCAGTGATGAAAAAAATCGGCATGATCAAAACCTCTAAATTAACTACTGATCACAAAGCTAAAAAAGTTTTTATCGCCAAATCCAGCCATTGGCTTCGGGCCAGCAAAAGCGGCATCCATATCGCCCATAAAAAATTAGGACAATTAGTTAAAAAAGGCGAAATACTCGGCGAAATCGCCAATCCTTTTGGTGATCATAAAAATTTTATTAAATCTAATGAAGATGGCTTATTAATTGGCATTTCAAAATTACCACTAGCTAATAAAGGCGATGCCCTATTTCACATTGCAACCATCAATCAAACCAAAAAAGGAGAGTCGCAAATCAATAATTACGATAATATAGAGCATATCGATTTGATTAATATAATTAGTCATTAAAAAAGTACCTGGTAGCTTTTTTTGTTGCTTTTATCATAGTTATTGTTTAAATTGACCAGCGCAATATGACTATTTCTTCGCAAGAGATATTTCCCATACAATTAAATTAAAACTACAATGACCGTTCATTTGGTTGCCAAGAACTATGCCAAGGCACTGTTTTTGGCTGCAAAAAAACATAATAAACTTGACCAGGTAATATCAGAGCTAGATGCTCTTAAGCAATATTTTAACCGAGATTTTGCCCATGAGCTTGAGAATCCAACAATTTCTAGGAATGATTTGGTAAAAATCATGCAAAAAATTTCTCTGCAAGTTAATTTTTCTGACTTAGTTGCTGATTTTTTTGCCATTGTTGCTGAAAATAAAAGGTTAAATTTATTCCTTGAAATTTATGAACAATTTAGCAAATTAGTTAAAAAGGAAAAAGGGATTTTATCAGTTGATTTAATTGCCGCCACCAAATTAAATGCCGCTCAAATAGAGCAAATAAAATTATCACTAGAAAAAAAATACCCAAACAAAAAAATCGCAATTTGTGAAGTGATTAATAAAAATATCTTGGGTGGTTTTCAAATTAAAATCGCTTCCAAAATTATTGATGCTAGCTTAAAAGGCCAAATCGAGGCAATTTCTAGCCAGTGCAAACAAGCAATTAATTAAAATAAACTAAAATAAAATTATTTATGGAATTTAGAATCGAAGAATTTTCTAATATTTTACAAAAAAGAATCGAGAATTATCGCTCAGCCCTTGATTTAAAAGAAATTGGCGAGGTAGTCTCAATTGGCGATGGTATTGCTAAAGTTTACGGTCTTGATAATGTTCAGGTTGGAGAATTAGTAGAATTTGATGGCGGCATTAAAGGTATGGCGCTTAATCTTGAAGCTGATAATGTCGGTATCGTAGTTTTTGGTGACAGCCAAAAAATTAAAGAAGGCAGTGATGTTAAAAGAACCGGTGAAATTGTAAAAGTACCAGTTGGCATGGGTTTACTTGGCAGGGTTATTGATGCGCTTGGTAATCCAATTGATGGTAAGGGCCCACTACAAAATGTTGAATATCGCCAGGTTGAAGTGAAAGCTCCGGGAATTATTGCTCGTCAATCAGTAAGCGAGCCAATGCAAACCGGGCTTAAAGCAATTGACAGTTTAATTCCAATTGGACGTGGCCAAAGAGAATTAATCATTGGTGACCGCCAAACCGGCAAAACCGCAATCGTCATTGACACTATCATTAATCAGCTTAAAGCCCATGAAGAAAATCAAAAAGACCGACTTTTTTGTATTTATGTTGCCATCGGTCAGAAGCGCTCAACTGTAGCCCAAATTGTTAAAACTCTTGAAGATGCTGGGGCGATGAAATATTCAATCGTGGTATCCGCTACCGCTTCCGAAAGCGCCTCATTACAATTTTTCGCCCCCTACACTGGCTGCACCGCCGGTGAATATTTTCGCGATAATGCTATGCATGCTTTGATTGCTTATGATGATTTAAGTAAACATGCAGTTGCTTATCGCGAAATGTCACTTTTATTAAGACGTCCGCCAGGAAGAGAAGCCTATCCAGGCGATGTATTTTATATTCACTCGCGCTTGTTAGAAAGGGCAGCTAAAATGTCTGATGCAATGGGTGGCGGCTCTTTAACTGCACTACCAATCATTGAAACTCAAGCTGGCGACGTTTCTGCTTATATTCCAACCAATGTAATTTCAATTACTGATGGCCAAATATTTTTAGAAACTGAATTATTTTATAAAGGCATCAAACCAGCAGTAAATGTTGGATTATCAGTATCAAGAGTTGGCTCTGCCGCTCAAACTAAGGCAATGAAACAAGTAGCTGGTACCATTAAACTTGATTTAGCACAATTTAGAGAATTAGAAGCTTTCTCACAATTTGGCTCTGATCTTGATTTAAGCACTCAAAAATTATTGGATAAAGGCCGTAAATTAACTGAACTTTTAAAACAGGATCAATATTTACCGCTTGATTTTGAAAAGCAGGTTGCCTCAATTTATGTTGGGGTTAAAGGCTATTTAGAAAAAGTTGCAACCAAGGATGTTACCAGATTTGAAAAAGAATTTTTAAGAAGATTAGAAGCTTCTCATCCAAAAATTCTTGCTGCAATTAAAAAAGAGCAAAAAATTTCTGAAGCTACCGAAAACGAGCTTAAAGCCGCAATCGCTGAAGCTTTAGAAGTTTTTAAATAGAAATATTGTTAAAAAAATGGCAAATTTAAAATCGCTAAAATCAAGGATAAAATCGGTTAAGTCAACCCAGAAAATGACTAAAGCCATGAAAATGGTTGCCGCAGTTGCACTTAAAAAAGCCAAACAGACGGCCGAAGAATCTCGCCCCTATAGCAGTAAAATTTATCAAATGATTGCTAATTTAGCCGGCAATATTGCATCTAAAGGTAGTCTTGATGAAAAATTTCCGTTACTAACTGGCAAAAAAAATAATAATAGCCATTTAATTGTGGTTTTATCTTCTGATCGCGGCCTTTGTGGCGGGCTTAATTCCGGCGTGGTTAAATATACTAAAAATTACGTTAAATCTCTGCTTGATGAGCAAAAAGAAGTAAAAATTCTTTGTGTCGGTAAAAAAGCCTATGAGCAATTAAGATTAGCTTTTGGCAATAAAATATATGATCAGATTTTTGGTGTTTTCAAAAAGAATGTTGAATATCAAACTGCCAGACAAATCGCCGATAAATTGACTTTGGGGTTTGAAAAAGATGATTTTGAAGTGTGCCATATTATCTATAACCAGTTTAAATCAGCAATCTGTCAAGAGCCATCAATTGATCAATTAATACCAGCTAAAATTAATTTTGATGAGGTTGGCGATTCCGACATGCCAGTTGAATATGAACCAAATAAAGCAGATATTTTATCCGAAATCCTCTTAAAAAACCTCACCGCCCAAATCTATCACCGTCTCCTTGAAAATCAAGCAAGCGAACAAGGGGCAAGAATGGCCGCCATGGAAGCCGCAACCAACAACGCCTCCAAAATGATCAAATCCCTAACCTTAGTTTATAACCGCACCAGACAAGCAAATATCACTAAAGAATTAATCGATATCATTTCCGGCGCTAACGCGGTATAAATTTATACATTTCATAAAACACTTCAAAATAACCTCTCTAAATTTTTGAATCAACTTAAAATCTTGCTACTTTTTTTAGATATTTTAATTGCATTTTAATCGATGGGTAAGTAAATCTATACCAAGATATTAATTTTAAACAATTTAAAAAGTATAATCAAACATATGAAACATAGAAAAAGAGCAAGATTTGGCTTTTCTTTAATTGAACTTTCAATTGTAGTGTTAATTATTGGCATTTTGATTGCTGGCGTTACTCAAGGGTCACGACTGGTAAATGAAGCAAAAATAAAATCAGTAAGAGCTGTAAGTAAAAGCTCTGGAGTTGCTTCAATTGAGGGCTTGGTTCTATGGTTAGATGCTACCGCAGAAGAGGGCTTTGTAACCGGTATTGAAAATGGCGACACAATTAGTAGCTGGAATGATGTAAATCCCCAAAGTACTACAAAAAACAACGCTACTCAATCAACAGCAAATTTTAGGCCGCAATATGTTACCAATGGGATTAATAATTTGCCTTCGGTAAAATTTGATGGCACTAGTGATTGGCTAGATTTGAATGATAGTATATTAAGTGATCCCGGCAATTGGACAACCTTTGTAGTAGCTCAAAGATTGAAAACCACCGCTAGCACTGATTATATATTAGGTGCCTTTAGTACCGCACGTTATTACATTGTAAGTACGCTCACCGATATTCAGTTTTCGGTTGGCGAGCCACATAATGGCGGGGTAGTTATCACTACCGCTCCGAAACCAGCCTTGGTTGTTTTACACTCTTCTGGCAATACTTTTACAGCCACTGGCGTTACCACAACTGGCTCTAATGTCCTATCAAATATAAATGCTACATATACCGCAAGCATTAATGGTCTTAATCTAGGATCCTATAATGACGGTAATAGTGCCTGGATGAATGGGTATATATCAGAAGTAATAATGTTTAACCGACCTCTAAAACTATCGGAACAAGCAGCGGTTAGAGATTATCTAGAGCGAAAATGGGGACTTTATAGATACTAAACAAATTTCATAGGCAAAAGAGAGATTATTGGTAAATTTTACATAAATCACCGACAACTATCAAGCTTGGCCCTTGATAAAATAACGGCACAAGAAATCGCCAGATTTAAACAGCGGGCATTATCGCTGGTGGCAATTTTAATCTTTTCATCACATAAATCACCTACTTTTTTTGGCACTCCAGAGCTTTCATTGCCAAAAAGAAGTATATCATTTTTGCTATAATCAAAATTCTGATATTCTTTACTAGCCTTACTGCTTGCCAGCACCAAATTCATATTTTGGGCCTTTATTTGTTGATAAAATTCTTCAAATGAATTATGAAGAATAATTTTAGCATGATCAATATAATCCAAGGCTGATTTTCTGACTCTTTTCATGTCAAATGGAAAGCCGCAAGGCTCGATAATATGTAACTCCGCATCAAAACAAACCGCACTTCTGATGATTGATCCGACATTACCAGCAATTTCTGGTTGATATAAAGCAATTTTTAGCATAAAACGCTTGATTTTTGAAATAATTAATAAAACTCCTTTATTTTTTAAAAATCGTAATTTAAATTTGGCGGTAGTAAAGGTTTTTTGTTAAAGTTTAAAGATAAGCTCTAAACACTAAAAGATCCAAAAATTTAAATTATTTAAAAAAAGATGACCGACAAGGTAACAATTATCTTCATTGAAAAAGGGGAAAGAAAAGAATTTATAGTACCGGTTGGTACCTCAGTATTAGAAGCTGCCCATCAAAATAATGTCAATCTTGAAGGAGCCTGCGAGGGTTCGCTTGCTTGTTCTACTTGCCATGTTATCGTTGAGCAAAAATATTATGATTTGCTAAGCCAGCCAAGCGAAGATGAAGAAGATATGCTTGATTTAGCCTTTGGCTTAACCTCAACTTCGAGACTTGGTTGTCAAATTATTATGACCAAGGAATTAGATGGCTTAATTTTAAGGGTCCCAGATGAAACCCGCAATATTTCAATATAATCATTAATAAAAATATCAGAATTTATGAACAAAAATATCATCATCAGAGTTAGTATAATTGTAGCGGTAATTGGGGTTATACATACTGTTTTTTGGTTTTTTAAAACTGGTCAACTTGAAAAACAAGTTACTAGCTTAATTGCCGCAAATAACGGTCAAATCTCAGCTGATGAAGTTAAAGTTGCTGGCTATCCTTTGTCACAAAAATTGCTGGTTAAAAATCTAAAATTTACTATTCCAAATCCTGCCTTTAGCAAATATCAAACTACCATCCAATCACTTGAAGCTAAAGCCGGAATATTTGATAATAATTTTCAAGTAAAGCTTCTTGATAAGGTTTTGGTTCAAGATAACGCTGGTACCTCCGGCTCTGTAGAATTTAATCAAGAACCACAAATCAGTCTGATCATTGATTCAGGAATGTTAGTTAAATTTACCTATCAGGATAATGGTTATAAAGTCACTGATTCCGGGCAAAATACTATCTATGGCGTTGGCAGTTCTAATATCGCTTTTGAATCTAGCATTGAAGATGGCGATAAAATTAAAAGCAGAGTCAAAGCTGATTTTAAAGAAGTAGAAAATTTTGATATTTTAAATGTCTACAAAAACTCTTCAGAAAAAAATGTTATTGATAATATTAAAAACGGCCAAATAGCAGTATCTGGTGGCGTTAATGTTGTGGTTACTGATCAACAAAATTTAAATGCCGGACAAAACCCGGCCATGGCTGCTGGGTTAAATCCTGCAACTAATATTGCAGTTAATCCAACTGTTAATCCCGCCGCCAACCCAACTGCAAATAATGTTGCGGTTGCAGCTAATCCAGCAGTTGCGCCTGCTAACCCCGTTAATAATGTTGCTAATCCAGCTGCTGCAAATGCCGCCTTACCAACTCCGGTAGTTGCGCCGGCGGCACCTGTAATGCCATCTGCTGTTGCTACTCCCGCTACTGCTCCAAATCCAGTTGCAGTTAATACAAATGTTGCTCCAACCCAGATAGCAGGTCAAATAGCTGCTGTAAATAATGGCCAACTACCAACTGCAAATCCTGCATTAGCAGTACCGCCAGTTAATCCTACTGACGCACAATCAGATGTTGTAGCGATGGATCCTAATTTATTAGCTAATAATACTTTGATCAATAATGGCTTGATTAAGAGTGATTTTAGTATGGAAGTAGAATTTCTACTTACTCCAAACAATAATTCTGCAGCTCCTACTGATCCTACTCAAATTCAGCAAACTCCAGTGCAATATAGCAAGACCATCAAAATTGTCAGCGCCGAATTATCTAACGCCTTATATAAAATTACCGTTAATGGCACTTTAAATAGTTTTGCTGATGATAATATGCCTTCCGGCGCATTGACCATTGAGATTCAAAGATCTTCTGCTTTAATTGATTATTTGTCAGCTGGCTTGCTTAAAATGTCTGATCAAAAACTTGCTTTAGTAGCGCCAGAAGCTCAAGCCATTGATCTGGCCAATAATAACAATAATGCTCAAGAAGCTTATAATAATTTAATTAGAAAAATTTCTCTTAATCTTAAACCGGTTGCAATTGAATTGGCGGCTAAAAATAAGCTAACCAAAGAAGATGATTTTGTCTTTGAGGTTAGAAGAGAGAAAAATCTTGAATTCCTGGTTAATGAGACTCCGGTCAGAGAAATTCTGGGAAAATTTAATTAATTAAATTAAAAACATCAGGTGAATATTTCTTTGGCTTTAACTAAGGCAAAAGATATTTTATCTAAAGCTGGGGTTCAGTCCCCAGCTTTAGACGCCGTTATTTTGCTTGGCAAGGCCCTAAATTACAGCAAAGAAGAGGTTATCTTTAATCCAAATTCAATGCTAGATCAAGCTCAGGAAGAATATTTTTTTTCCCTGATTGATTCAAGATCCAAAAGAGTACCAATTTCCCATTTAATTGGCAAAAGAGAATTTTTTGGCCTTGATTACCTGGTCAATCATGATGTACTTGATCCAAGGCCTGATTCTGAAAGCTTAATTGAACTTACTTTAGAAATCTTCCCGCCTAAAGAATATTTAGCTAATAATAATTTTAATATCCTAGAACTTGGTTGCGGCTCTGGTTGCCTGATTATTACCTTATTAAAGCATTATTATTTAGCTTTAGGAGTCGCATCTGATATCAGCAGTAAAGCTTTAGGAATTTGTAAAACCAATGCAATTTCTCACCAAATCGATCAAAGACTAGAATTTGTTATCGGCGATTTATTTGATGCTTTAAAATTTAGCCAAAATCTGAACAAAAAATTTGATCTTATCATCTCCAACCCACCTTATATTGCCACTAAAGATATTGATTTATTGGAGCCAGAAGTAAGAATATATGAACCAAGAATTGCTCTTGATGGCGGAGAATCAGGACTTGATTTTTACCAAAAAATTGCAATTAACGCTAAAGATTTTTTAAAAGAAAATGGCAAAATATTACTTGAAATCGGCCATGATCAGGAAAATCAGGTAATAGAAATCTTTAAAGATCAGAAATTTACTTTACAAAAAAGCAAAAAGGATTTATCTGCTATTACCAGGGCTTTATGTTTTGTGGTGATGTAATTGGTGGGAGGCTTGTTGCCCCTCCACTTGTCATCGCCGAAGGAGGCGGGGATCCAGTAATCAACAGTCAAAATGTTGCAAAATGGATCCCCACCTCCCTCGGCGATGATAGTGGGGAGAGGGGCCCTTCGCGGGGATGGCAATCTAGGATGAGCAGAGGGCGCTATGGGGGCAAGAATTAGAATTCCTGGAATAATTTAAATATTTCGTAAAATGAAAATATATGATAAAAATAATCTTTTTGCCAAAATTATTCGTGGCGAAATCAAGTCAAATAAGGTTTATGAAGATGAGCAGGTACTTGCTTTTGATGATATTTCTAAAGCCGCACCAACTCATATTTTAATAGTACCAAAGGGCGAATATATTAATTTTAATGATTTTGTTACCAAAGCCAAACCTTCAGAAATAACTAATTTCTGGCAGCAAATTAGCGAGATTGCTGCAAAACTTGGTCTTGACAAACAGGGATTTAGATTGATAACTAATAATGGCACTGATGCTCACCAAACTATTGAGCATTTTCATGTTCACCTATTAGGCGGTAAAAAATTAGGGCCACTACTTACTGGAGATAAAAATTTAAGATAATATGGTAAAAAGAAATAATTTAAGTGATAAAAAAATTGGCGCCGCAACTCAAATAGTGCATGCCGGACGCGATATTAAAGAGCAAGGCTGGATGGTTAATCCTCCAATCTATCAAAGCTCAACTATTGCATTTCCAACTCTAAAAGATTTTTTATATGCTGATCGCGGCTATTCAAATAATGATTTAGTTGAGCCCTATAAGCTTAGATATGGCCGCTATGGCACCCAAAGTAATTTTAGCCTCGAAAAAGCAATCGCAGAAATTGAGGGTGGCTATAATAGCTTTGTTACCTCTTCTGGCGCTTCCGCAGTCAATACCGCATTAATTGCCTTTTTAAAAAGCGGCGATCATATTTTAATTCCCGATGCCGTTTACGGCCCAACCAGATCTTTTGCCGATAAATTCTTAGCTAAATTAAATATCAAAACCACCTATTATGATCCTAAAATTGGCAGCGAAATCAAAAAATTAATTAATAATAAAACCAGGGTTATTTTAATGGAAAGTCCTGGCTCACTTTCTTATGAAATTCAAGATATTGATCAAATTTGTAAAATCGCCAAGGAAAATGATATTATCACCATCTTTGATAATTCATGGGCCAGTGGCATTTATTTTAAACCACTAAGTCACGGCATTGATATTTCGGTAATGTCGCTAACCAAATATATTAACGGTCATTCCGATGTGATGATGGGAGCAATTACCACTGGTAAAAAACATTTTTTAACCATCTATGAAGCCTTCAGATATATGGCTCCAAATGCTGCTCCGATAAATTGCTATTTAGTACAAAGGGGCCTCAGAACCGCCAAATTAAGAATGGATCATCAATATCAATCAGCACTCACAATCGCTAAATGGCTCGAATCTCACCCGATGATTACCAAAGTTTTATATCCAGCACTGGAATCTAATGACAATTACGCCTTATGGAAAAAATATTTCACCGGCGCTGCCAGCGTTTTCTCAATTGTCATGGATAAAAAATACTCCAACGCCGCACTTGCAATGATGCTTGATAATTTACATTTTTACGCCATCGGCTATTCCTGGGGCGGTTATGAATCATTAATCATCCCCTCTGAGCCTCACAAATCAAGAACTGCCACCAAATGGCCCTATCAAAATCGTAGCTGCTTTCGAATCAATATTGGCTTAGAAGATGTTGAGGATTTAAAAGAAGATTTAGCGGCGGGATTTAAGAGATTAAAAAGCAAATAATTAACTACAATCAAAATATAAACCAATTAGCGCCATAAAAAATAAATAAATGCCATCAGGATATTTTTATATAGATAATAAGGATAAAAGCCAAGCCATAATCCACCCATTATACTAAGCGCGCCAACTCCATTGCACCTTTTGATAGTAAAGCAATCCCACAAATAACTACCACAGGAAGAATAATGGTATAAATTTTTCTGATTTTGTATAATGGCCATTTATCACATAGATAGCCTCAAAATATTGCGGTAATGATGGTTAGAATTGCGATGATCATCGAAAATTTAGGCAATAGCTTGGTCATATTTTAATACCAAAATCCATATAAAATACTACATATAGCAAAATATTTTTACCAAAAAGATGTGGCAGCAACAACAATAAGCATCAATAACATCTTCAAAAATATTGCCAATCAGCGGCACTAGTAGCCATTGATATTTCATAATTATATTTATCTAAATTCTCTTAAATAACATTTAAATAAAGGATCGCAAAGATAATAACCAGCATCAAAATCAATAATTGCCTGATTCATTAATTTATCAATATTAACCTTCACTGATTTTGGGGTCAGATCAACTTTAGCGCTGAATTCCTTTGATTGCGGTTGTAGTATTTTTTCATCCTTAGCAATTTGAACTACAATTTTTTCTTCAGCATAGCAAAAGAGCTAAACTGCGACCTCAACCACCACCGGGCAGTGATCAGAAGCTTTTTCTTGGTCGCGGATTCCTTTGCTGAGAATTTTAGCAGCAGTGATTTTATCGGCAATTAATGGAGAGCATAATAGATAATCGATTCTAAGGCCTTTATCATGTTGCCAGCCAGAGCCCCGATAATCCCACCAGCTGAAGGATTTGGCATCGGGATTTTGGGCGCGGTAGCTGTCAATTAGGCCAAGATTTAATAATTGACGCATTTTTTTTCTTTCTTCAAAGTGAAAGCAGATGGTATTTTCTAGGTTTTTTGGGTCATAAACATCATTATCTTCGACTCCGACGTTAAAATCGCCGGCAAAAACCGTCATTTCATTATATTTGAGTAAATTTTTGGCATGATGGCTGAGATTTTCAAAGAAATTTAATTTATATTGGAATTTTTTAGTTTCAACGATTTGCTGGCCCGGCAAAATTTCGCCACCGCCATTTGGAACATAGACCGAGGCAAATCTGATTGCCTGACCTGCAACCGGAATTAGCGCCTCAATATATCTTGCTTGCTCATCCTTTATACCATCATTATTTGGCAGTTCTTTTACCACCTCTTCGATACGAAATTTTGATAAAATTGCCACCCCATTATAGGTTTTTTGGCCTCTAATTGCAATATTATAGCCAAGATCGCTGATTGCTTCCAAGGGAAATTCTGATTCCTGGCATTTAATTTCTTGTAAAGCTACGATATCAGGATGGTAATTTTTTAGCCACCAAACCAGATTTTCAAGCCTGGCCCTAATTGAATTAACATTCCAACTTGCAATTTTAACTTGCATTATCTTTGGCCTCAATAATTTTAGCCTTAGAAATACCAACCAAAGCCGGTCTGATTAAGCGATCAGCTATTTTATAACCAGCCTGAATAACTTGGACCACCATTCCTTCTTCGCCTTCGCTTTCAACTTGTGCTAAAGCCTCGTGAAAATGATGATCAAATTTTTCACCAAGCGGGTAAATTCTGGTCACTGCATTTTTTTCAAGAATTTTCATTAATTCTTTTTTGGTCATCGCAATGGCATCAGCAAAACTCTTAATCGCCGGGCTTTTTTCAATCTCTTCATTTGGCGCATTATCGGTTGCCAAGAAAAAATTCTCAACCACCAAAACCAAATCACTGGCAAAGTTTGAAATTGCATATTTATTGGCTTTTTCTACCTCATCACGAGCTCTTTTACGGCTATTATCAAGTTCGGCTAGGCTTCTTAGTAATTTATCATTTAAATCAATGATTGCCTTTTCTAAATCCAGAATTTTTTTCAGACTTACCTCTTCTTGTTTTTGATTTTCTTCGCTTAATTCACTAGAATTAGACTCTTCCTGAACTTGTTTTTCTAAATTTTTGATTTCTTGCTCTTGATTTTCGTTATTTTGCGACATATGTAACCTATAGATTGATAATTAATAAAATATTTTAACTAAAAGCGATAAGAAGCGATAAGATAGTAACAATTTATAGAAGTTTCAACCATCTAATTGATAAAAAATCTTGTTTAAATACTGGTTTTGGATAAGAAATATGGAATATTTCTTATCCAAAACCAGCATTTTAAAGATTGCTTTATTGAAACTTTTAGTTACAATTCTCGCCCTTGAAATCACTTCAATCAATCTTAAAAAGAAATGCACGATATAATGAATCACCAAGCCAGCTATTTAGTACCAATGGTAATAGAGCAGACCTCACGCGGTGAGCGCTCTTTTGATATTTATTCGCGGCTTTTAAAAGAAAGAATTGTCTTTTTGTCAGGTCCGGTTAATGATCAGTTATCTTCTTTGATTATCGCGCAATTGCTATTTTTGGAATCTGAGGATCCTAAAAAAGATATTTGGCTTTACATCAACTCACCTGGTGGAATAGTTAGTTCCGGGCTTGCAATGTATGATACTATGCAATATATTCGCCCTAATATCAATACCGTTTGTATTGGCCAGGCAGCTTCAATGGGATCATTGTTGCTTGCAGCTGGCACTAAGGGTAAGAGGTTTTCTTTGCCTAACTCGCGAATCATGATTCATCAGCCTTCTGGCGGATATCAAGGACAAGCAACCGATATTGAGATTCACGCCAAAGAAACTATGGCTTTGAAAAAAAGATTAAATGAGATTTATGCCAGCCATACTGGCCAAAAATTAGCCACCATCGAAAAATCAATGGAAAGGGATAATTTCATGTCTCCAAAAAAAGCCAAGGAGTTTGGAATTATTGATGAGGTAATAGTAAAAATGCCGGTTTTATAAATTAAATATCAAAAAATATGGATAATAACGATAATGAAGGTAAAAATTCCAGCCTATCTTGCTCATTTTGCAGCAAAAATAAAGATGATGTCAGAAAATTAATTGCCGGGCCTGCAGTCTTTATTTGCAATGAATGCATAATGCTTTGTGCTGACATTGTGAAAGCAGATGGTAAGAAATTAAATATCATTAAAAATAACCAACCAAAACCAACGCCTAAAGAAATCATAAAAATTTTAAACAATTATGTTATCGGTCAGGAATATGCAAAAAAAGTCTTGTCAGTTGCAGTTTATAACCATTACAAAAGAATTGATGCGCCAGCCTCATCAGTTGGTGATGTTGAATTAAGCAAATCTAATATTTTGCTAATTGGCCCAACCGGATGCGGCAAAACTTTACTAGCGCAAACTTTAGCCCATATACTTGATGTACCATTTACCATGGCCGATGCCACCTCATTAACTGAAGCTGGTTATGTTGGTGATGATGTCGAAAATATTATTTCGCGCTTACTACAAGCCGCTGAATTTAGTGTTGAAAAAGCACAAAGAGGCATAGTCTATATTGACGAAATTGATAAAATTGCCCGCAAATCTGATGATGGCACCAGAATGCGTGATATTTCAGGCGAAGGCGTGCAACAAGGTTTGTTAAAAATTATCGAAGGAACCATCGCTTCAGTACCAGCTCAGCCAGGCAAGAAAACCCCAAATAGCGAATATATTCAAATTGATACTAAAAATATTTTATTCATTTGCGCCGGTTCTTTTTCGGGCTTAAATAAAATCATTGCAACTAAAGGCAAGGGCTCAGCAATCGGCTTTGGAGCTGATGTTGGACAAAAATATGAGCATGAGAAAAAAGATATTTTTAATCAGGTCGAACCAAATGATTTGATTAAATTCGGCTTAATTCCGGAATTAGTCGGTAGATTACCAATTATTGCGCCTTTAGAAGGCTTAACCGAGGAAGATTTAATCAGAATTTTAAGTCAGCCAAAAAATTCCATCGTCAAGCAATATCAAAAATTATTCAATTTTGATGATATTGAATTAAAATTTGAAGATTTGGCGTTGGCACAAATTGCCAAAAAAGCTTTGGAACGCAAGACTGGAGCTCGTGGCTTAAGAGCAATAGTTGAAAATATCCTGCTTGATACTATGTTTGAATCACCTTCAAAGAAAAATATCAAATCAGTTACAGTAACATTAGATTCAGTAAATGATGGCAAGGCACCAACAGTTACCCTTCTTGGTAAAGATGATAAAAGCAAAGATGCCGCGGCGATTAAACAAAAAATCAAAGCGGTTTAAATTCTTTGCTTATGAGTAAAGAATCAATCGGCAATATCGCCAAAAACAGCTATAGTGATCAAAAATTCATGGGCTATGCCCTAAAAATTGCCAAGAAAAACCTCGGCCTCACTGCTCCAAATCCTGTAGTTGGCTGCGTTATCGTCAAAGATAATCAAATTATTGCAACTGCCGCAACCGCTAAAAAAGGCCGGCCTCACGCAGAAGCAATCGCAATTAAAAAAATCACTAATCCAAAATTATTAATCGGGGCAACGCTTTATGTAACTTTAGAGCCCTGTTGTCACCATGGCTCAACGCCACCCTGCAGCGATGCAATTATTGCCGCTAAAATTAGCAAAGTAGCGATTGCCACTAAAGACCCAGATAATAGGGTTAATGGTAAGGCGATCGCAAAGCTTAAAGAAGCCGGAATTGAAGTTATTTATGGCGTTAGGCAGGCTGAGGCTGAAGAATTAAATCGCGCTTTCTTCAAAGTTAAATTAACCGGCAAGCCCTATGTGACCTTAAAATTAGCAACTAGCCTTGACGCTAAAATTGCCACTCAAAATTATCATAGCAAATGGATTACCAGCGCTAATTCGCGCGATTTTGCTCATTATTTAAGAAGCATTAATGATTGCATATTAGTTGGCGCTAATACCGTTAGAAAGGATAATCCTGAGCTAGATTGCCGTCTCGAAGGGCTAGAGGATTATTCGCCAATTAGAGCGGTAATTTCTTCAGAACTCGATTTTGATCAGAATTGCAATATTTTTAACAATTATAAACAAGCAGCAACGCTGATTTTAACCGTCTTAAATCCCAATCAAAATAATTTGCAGAACTTACAAAAAACCATCGATAAAAAGAATATTGAGATCATTTTTTGCCAGCCTAATGAGCGGCAGATCGTTGATTTATCTGATGCGCTGGTAAATTTGGTTAAAAAAAATATTAATTCAGTTTTAATTGAAGGTGGCGGTAGTTTAGCTGCTGAATTTATCAGACAAGATCTAGTTGATGAAATAATATGGATTAGAAATAAAAGAATTATTGGTGGCGATGGCATTAACGCTATTGGTAATCTCAATTTGCTTGATGTTAATGATGCGATTAATAATTTCACCAAATCAGAGATCATAAATTACCCTGAAGATATCATCGAAATTTATCAAAAATCATCTAAGAGATAAATTATGAAAGAAAAAATTTTACAAATAATCTCGGCTCTGCTCAATAAAGATACCCCGGCACATGCTATCACCTCAATCATTGAAAAAAATAATAATATCGGCTTTGCAATTGATATTGGAGTTTTAGCAATTAGCCAAGAAGAAGGTGATAAATTGATTACTGAGATTTCAAGACAAATAAAGGCTGAAAATCCTTTAATTAATAAAGTAACCATCATTTTAACCTCAGATAAATCAAATGATAATTTTCAAGCAACTCCTGATATAAATCAAAAAAGCCCGCCGGCAGTAGCTTCAAAAAATAATTTAGGACAAGATATTTTGCCAGTAGCTGGAGTAAAGAAAATCATCGCCATAGCCTCAGCCAAGGGTGGGGTTGGCAAATCAACCATAGCCGCTAATTTGGCGCTATCTTTAAAAAAAATCGGCTATAATGTTGCCTTGGTTGATGCTGATATTTACGGCCCCTCAATTCCTTATTTATTAAACATCAATGCTAAGCCAGAAGTAAAAAATAACCTCATCATTGCAAGCCAAAATTTTGGCATTAAATCAATTTCAGTTGGATCTTTAATTGATGCTAGTAGTGCTGGAGTATGGCGCGGCCCCATGGTCAGTAAAATTTTATATCAGCTAATTAGAGGTGTTAATTGGTCTTTTGACGGTAAGGAAGTTGATATTATGATCATTGATATGCCGCCAGGTACCGGCGATATTTATTTAAGCCTGGCCGAAAAATTCCCAATCTCTGGCAGCGTAATTATTTCAAGTCCAGGCTCACTATCAGTAATTGATGTCGTCAAATCAATTGATATGTTTTTACGCCTTAAAATCAAAATCATCGGCCTCATTCAAAATATGGCCTATCTAAAAATCAATAATCAAAAACAATATTTATTTGGCCAAGATGGCGCTAAGGAATTAGCCAAAAAATTAGCCATTAATTTTTTAGGCGAGATTGCCATTAATCAGGAAATCTCTGATTCTGCCGAAAATAGAACACCAATTTGCGCCACCAATTCCAACCCCGAAATCACTCTAAATTTTGGCCAAATTGCCGAAAAAATTATCGATGCCATTGATTGGTGACATTGCGTATTTAGGAGAAATCTGTCATAGAATTCCTATCGCAAATAAAATTTAAAGTAAATCTGAAAATATATTGAACAATTTTTTTATTTTAAAGAATTGTGAATAAGTTTTTTGGTCTTGGATTTCCCGGTGGACCAACAACCTCTTTCAGCAATTTCGCTTTCCCCGCT
>CAZUPN010000012.1:30979-31287 GCA_964622015.1 uncultured Rhizobiaceae bacterium
GTCTTGGATTTCCCTTCTTTATCAACAACACCAGCTGCAAAACTGATAGATTTTTTACCGCCACTTACTTGTGCTAACAAAGCTACCATTTTGTCTATTTTCAATATTTTGCTGTATCACCTTCTGCCTAATATCATTTCAGCTTTCTATTTGACCATTTAAATAATCTTAAATAATGGATTTATTTATCAACCAAATAAAACCACAAAAAGCCAAAATCCAAAAACTTAAACACTGTTTCGTTAAGACATAAATAACCCATTTAATCACAATAAAGACAATTCTTGCCTTGAAAATTCTAAAACTAA
>CAZUPN010000013.1:0-5162 GCA_964622015.1 uncultured Rhizobiaceae bacterium
TAAATTTAGGCTTAAATTTAACATTGGTATAATGTAAAGCATCAGCTAAAACCAGGCGACCTTCAGCATCAGTATTAGCAACTTCAATTGTTTGACCTGACATTGAGGTTACAACATCCCCAGGTCTTTGAGCAGAACCACTTGGCATATTTTCAACAAGCCCAATCACCCCAACTGCATTTACTTTGGCTTTTCTTTGCGCTAATAATCTAAGCAAGCCAATCACTACCGCCGAGCCCGCCATATCAGTCTTCATCTCTTCCATATTTAGAGATGGTTTAATTGAAATACCACCAGTATCAAAGGTTACACCCTTACCAACAAAAGCAAGTGGCTGAGCCTTTTTGTCTTTTGCTCCTAGCCATTTTAAAATCACTAATCTTGATTCTTTAACACTACCGTAACCAACGCCAAGCAAAGAGCCCATGCCAAGTTTTTGCATAGCTTTTTGGTCTAGAATCTCAACTTCAAGTCCGTCTTTTTTAAATTCGGCACAGATTTTAGCATAAGATTCCGGATTAAGAATATTAGCAGGCTCAGAAACTAAATTTCTGACCAATAAAATATTATTCGTTAAAATTTCAAACTGCTTAAATTGCTCCTTAGTCTTACTTACATCGTGGCTGACAATAGTAATTGATTTAATTTTTAATTCTCTTTCTGACCTTTTATCCTTAAAATATTTATTAAAACGATAAGATAACAAACCCGCTCCAAAAGCCAAATTGCAAAGGTTCTCAGCATTATTCTTAGCACTATATTTTATTTTTTCACCATCAATTTCAACCCCAAAAAACAAGGCCAGATTTTCCATTTTGCAAGAATTAGCAAAAGATATGATTTTCGCCCCAATTTTTTGCAAACTAAGCTCATTAATCTTTTTTTCTTCACCCGCACCAACCAACATCACAATTCTTTTTTCATCAAAACAAGCAACATTTATCTGCCCGCTTTTACCGCTAAATTTAGGACCTTGGCTATTTGTAATTGCTTTAAATTTCGATTTTTTAACTTCTTCTTCGCTTAAAATCACGATTGGGATAAGATCTTTTAGTGAAGAAAGATCAGTTAATTTAGTAAAATTGGTTTTGATTTCTAACATAATTTTGCAGTTAATTTGAAATTAATATTTATTTTGATTTTAGGAAAAATCCAGCAACCGAATTTAATGCAATTACTTTTTTAAGCAAACAAATTATTAGCTAGTAAGAAGATTTGCCTATTTTTTCAAAAGGACTATTACTTAAGCCGATTTTGAAATCGGCAAATAAATTATCACTCTTAAGCCGCCGATTAATTGACTCTTGGATAATTTGATGCGGCCACCATGAGCGGTGATGGCAGCCATTGCAATGGCGAGGCCGAGGCCGGATCCGGCGCTGGCTTTATCGAGATTTCTAGCATTGTCGATGCGGTAGAATGGTTTGAAGACATTGTCTTTTTCATGGTCAGGGATTCCAGGACCGTTATCATCAATGGTGATAATTAGGTTATTGTTGTTAATTGAGACATTGAGTAAGACTTTGCTGCCATAATTAAAGGCATTATCAATTAAATTTAACAAGGCGCGTTTTAGCGCAAGAGCCCTGATTGGCATCTCAAAATCATTTTCGATATTGATACTTGATCCGATTTCTTTGTTGATTTTGTAATAATATTTGAGGATTTTATCTTCTAAAAAGCTTTTGATTTTAACCTTTTTGGGATTTTCCTTGTCATCGCCTTTGGCAAAATTCAGATATTCATCAATTAATTTTTCCATATCATTAACATCCTGCTTTAACTCTTCGACCCCTTTAGTTTCGGACATTAATTCCAGCTCCAATTTCATCCTGGTTAATGGCGTTCTTAAATCATGAGATACTGATGATAGCATATCGGTACGACCAGAAATTTGGCGAATAATTCTTTCTTTCATTTTGATAAAGGAAATACCAGCAGACCTGATTTCTTTGGCGCCATTTGGTTTAAAGCCCAAAACATCCTGGCCGCGCCCGAATCTTTCAGCAGCTTTAGCTAGCTGCTTAATTGAACGAATTTGATTTTTTAAAAAAATTATCGAAATCATTGAGGTGATGATTGCAGTTGTCAGCATCCATAAGGTAAATATATATTTAGTGGTATTGGTAATTCTCTTAAGCGGCAGATTAAAAGTAATGGTTTTATCATCGCTTTTAATTTTTACAAAGATGCGACTATCGTCAATATCATCTTGATAAATAACAAAAGGGGCGAGGTGCCGATCTTTTAATTCCTGCTTGAAGCGGTTTAAAGGATCAATTATAGGTAGCGGATTGATATATTTAAAAAACCGGTTTCTTCGCCAGGCACTATCGGCAATTTTATATTGCTTGCTAAAAAATCTTTTATTTTCTAGTGAAAATTTTATATCGACATCCGATGACAGGGTCTTAATTAAATCTTTATAATTTGGATTATTTGAAGCTTTTTTAATAAAATCCATTTCAGTAACTATGCTGCGCGCCATATGCTTGCTAACATTATCAATATGCATATAATAAAACACATAAATTGATACTATCTGTACAATCAGGGTTGGAATTGTGATAATCAGCAAAAATCGCCCAAAAATCGATTTTGGCAGAAATTTTTGAAATCTCATTTTAGAAATTGTTTTTTTAAAAAAAGAACTTAGCATTACCGGTAATTGGTTTATTTTCAAATTTGTTTTCATCTTCTTATCAAAAAAAGGCAACTGTTTATTAAATAAATAAAAATCAAAAAATGGCCAAAAACAAAATATCTGCACAAAATATCAACTTATTTTACGATCAAAAACAAGCTTTATTTGATATTGATTTGGATTTTAAGCAAAACACTGTTACCGCCTTAATTGGCGCCTCCGGCTGTGGCAAATCTTCTTTTTTGCGCTGTATCAATCGCATGAATGATACTATTGCTGCCTGTAAAATTTTAGGACAAATCAAAATTGACGATAAAAATATCTATGATCCGGATGTCGATTTGGTGCTGCTTCGCGCCGGGGTTGGGATGGTTTTTCAAAAGCCAAATCCTTTTTTAAAATCAATTTATGAAAATGTTGCTTACGGCCCTAAAATTCATGGTATTTTTAACGGCAAAAAAGAATTAGATGCGATTGTTGAAACCAGCCTACATAAGGCTGGGCTTTGGGATGAAGTTAAAGATAGGCTAGATGATAAGGCAACTAGCCTTTCTGGCGGTCAACAGCAAAGATTATGCATTGCAAGAACTATTGCCATCACTCCCGAAATCATCCTGATGGACGAGCCTTGTTCAGCCTTAGACCCAATTTCTACCGCAAAAATTGAAGAATTAATTGATGATTTAAAAAGCAATTTCACCATTATTATCGTCACTCACTCCATGCAACAAGCAGCAAGAGTATCAGATATGACAGCATTTTTTAACATGGGAAGAGTTATTGAATTTGGCACTACTGACCAAATCTTTACCAATCCTAAAAACCAACAAACTCAGGATTATATTACCGGAAGGTTTGGTTAAAACAATGCATAAACCCCCTCTGCCACAAGGGGGGTGAGGTTATCCATTGTTTAAGCAGCATTTAAAAAATAATAAATCATGTTAGGATTTTCTTTTGCCGAATTAATTGTAGTTTTGATTGTAGCTTTAATTTTAATTAAACCTAAGGATTTACCTGAAATTGCCAATTTCTGTGGCAAAATTTATTGTCGTGCTAAAAATTATTTTCAAGAATTAAAAGTCCATTTCAACCAAGCCCAAAAAGATCTCGGAATTGACAGCATCAGGCAGGAATTAGAACGTGGTTTTGCCGAGGAGAAGGCAAAATTTTTAGAGCTTAAAGATGATACTACGGTAATTGTTGATATTTATGGCAATGAACATAAGGTGCCAAATATAAATCAAATCAGACCTGATTTAAACAAGGAAGATTTGAAATCAGAGGTCGAAAAATATAATCAAATTAATAACAATACCAAATCTTAACTGTCAAACATGAGTCTTTTAGAAACTTATTTGTTCTTATTTTTTGACAGCTTCTTTGCCAATCTCATTTTGTGTTTTAGCAATGAAATGGCAGCAAAAATCATGATTACAATTGGCAATTATAATCATTATTTAGTGTTTATAATTGCAATATCGGGAGCTATTGCTGGCCTTAGCATTAATTTTTTAATTGGCAAATATTTAGCTTTATTAAAAACTGCCAAAATCTTTAAAAAGAAAGCAATTGAAATTGCTAATGCTGAAGTAAAATGGAATAAATTTTTAGTATGGATGTTACTATTTTCTTTTATCAGCGCCATTTCTAACCCCCTATCGCTAATTGCGGGATTTTTAAAAACTGATTTTAAAAAATTTTTGGCCTTAATTTTTATTGGTAAATTTAGTTATTATTTGCTGCTAATTTTTGCCAATTTTGATATGATGAACTTATTAGTAAAATAAATTAAATGATTCTTTACCCTCTATTATCAGTAATATTTGCGCCCTTTATAATTATTTATATTTTTTTTCGCGCCTTGCTTGGCAAAGAAGATCAAATAAGAATTAAAGAAAGATTTGGCATCGCTTCAAAAGCGCGACCAAATAGTGAAATGATCTGGATTCACGCCGTAAGCGTTGGCGAAAGCAATTCTGCCTTGATTTTACTTGATGAATTACTTAAAAATTATCCTAAAATTACTGTTCTTTTTACCACCACCAGCATTACCTCAGCAACACTTTTAACCGATAAAATTAATAATCATGAAATTTATCGCCAAAGAATAATTCATCAATTTTTACCAATTGATTCATATTTTTGCGTTAAGGGATTTTTGCAATATTGGCGACCAAAACTCGCCTTATTTGTTGAGTCAGAAATCTGGCCTAATTTTATTTATCAAAGCAAAAAAATCGGCTGTAATCCAGTATTAATCAATGGTCGTATTTCTGATAAATCTTTTAAAAAATGGCAATTGGCTAAAAAATTAGGCTTTAGAATTTTTGATCAATTTTCGATGATTTTTGCTCAAAGCGTAGGTGATAAAAAAAATTTTCAAGGCCTCACCAATCAAGAAATTCTTGATTATGGCAATTTAAAATCAGCAGCTAATTGTCTTGCCTATGATGAGCGCAAATTTGCTGAATTATCATCAGCGATAGCGGGTCGAAAAATATGGCTTGCGGCCAGC
>CAZUPN010000013.1:5172-27432 GCA_964622015.1 uncultured Rhizobiaceae bacterium
TGGTGGAGGACATTTCAAAAAACAAACTATTAAAGTATTAATGGTTAATGAATTACTATCTGATTCTGACACTCCAGAAATTACTAAATTAAAAAGTGATTTTAATGATCTCTTAACTATCATCGCACCAAGACACCCAAAAAGAGCTGATAAAATTACCTGGTTGACAATTGCAAAAAATCTTAACCTTGTCAAAAGAAGTTTAAACCAAGAAATAACCAGTAAAACCGATATCTATCTTGCCGATACTTTAGGAGAGCTTGGATTATTCTATAAAATAGCTAAAATTGCCTTTATCGGCGGATCTTTGATACAAAATATCGGCGGCCATAACCCATTTGAAGCTGCTCAATTAGATTGCTGTATAATATCTGGAAAATTTATCGCCAATAATTTTGAAGCCTTCCAAAAACTGCAAGCAGCTGATAGTTGTTTTATTGTTGAAAATGAAAATGAATTACTAGGATTAGTAAAAAGTCTTCTATCTGAAGAAAGAGCTGCCAATCTCAAGGCCCAAAATGCCTATAAATTAGTGACTGTAAATAGCAATATCGCTCATCAAATAATAACCAAGCTTGACGAGCTGATCCTTAATTAGTTGAGATTTTTAAAGAATATGACCGGCGAATTCCTTCCTTAAAAAAACTTTAATTTAATTTAAGCAAGGAATTGCCTCTATCTAGGCGATTTTTTTCGATAGATTTTAGTTTATGAAAGTAATTTAATTTGCTCTGCTGAAGATTTACCTTTGCTGGTAACAAGTTCGTAGCTAACACGTTGACCTTCGTTTAGAGTGCTTAGACCAGCTTTTTCAAGAGCTGTAATATGTACGAATACATCGCCGCCGCCGCCATTTTCAGGTGCAATAAAACCATAGCCTTTAGTTGGGTTAAACCATTTTACAATACCGATTGTCATTTATTAAGTTCCTTTATTTTTTATTATACCTCAATTACCACCATGGTAATTAAGGAAATCCAATTATAACCCTAAAATCATTTTCGTCAAGCATTGATCTGCTAAAAAGTAAATATATCTAAAACGTCTCAAAAGGCTATTATATATTATCCAAAAAATTAGCTCCAATTATCCGGTCAAAAAACTTGGGCGGCATTTTATTTTGAAAGTCAATTGCAGCCAGCAAATCCTGTAAGTCTTTAGCTCTGTTTGATTTTAAATTGAATTTTTCACAAAGGTCATTTTTTTGCTTAAGAATTACATTTGATATTCTCTCTTTTGGTATTGGCCTAAAGCGATTCATGAAATCAGCTATTTGTTTAAATCCCCAATTTAGCAAGATTAAAAAACATATTTCTTGTTGGTAATTGGTTAATTTAATACCATTAATTGCTACTTTAGCATTAATTGATTCAATACTACTGTTAATAAATATATTATAGCTAATATGGACTGTGACGGCCTATGATTTAAAATATATTTCTTGAATGTTCGCGCTTTGATTCCATCGTTATAATAATAAATATTAAGCGCTGGATAATGACCGGTTAACATCAAGATTATTTCATTAATGACAAATCTTCTCTTAGCAAATGGTCCGCATATTCAGTAATTCCTTCGCAAGGCATTGGGCGGCTATCGAGTCAATCCTTAACATCGCTACCGTCTTTAAGTCCTACGATCCTAGCAATTGAATTAGTTGCAATTATATGTCTTTAGCGCCAAGCAATTTATCAGTTTTAGTAGATAGGATGGTAATTGATTCTTTAAATTCTCTAATATGGCTAATATGTTTGGTGGTGAAGTTTTGCGGTAAAATTAACTTATATGACAACATTTTGTAAACTTAAAAAAGTTCTTAACTTGCTTTTTGTTTGATTATATCAAACTTAGCTTTTTTGGCCTGGTTTTTTTCAACCAAAGAGCAATTATCATTCTGGCCAATAATATTGCTGAAAACATCGAGGACATTATACCAACCGATAAAGTGACCGCGAAGCCTTTTACCGAACCATTGCCAAATATATATAAAAATAATGCAATAATTAGAGTAGTAATATTGGAATCGATAATAGTTCTAAAAGCCTGAGAAAAACCTTGCTCTACTGAGGCCAGAACAGTTTTATTGGCCCTTAATTCTTCTTTGATACGCTCATAAATTAACACATTAGCATCAACTGACATGCCCATAGTTAAAACAATACCGGCAATACCAGGAAGTGTTAAAGTAGCGCCAAGCAATGACAATACCGTGATGATGATTGCGATATTGATAATCATGGTAATATTGGCAATAAAGCCAAAAAATCCGTAGAAAAATACCATAAATATCGCAACCATTATTAATCCGGCAGCCGAAGCGATGGCGCCGGCTTTGATCGAATCAAAACCAAGTGAGGGACCAACTGTTCTTTCTTCAATTATTTTTAATGGCGCAGGAAGAGCGCCAGCTCTTAACAATAAAGCAACTTCAGCTGCTTCTTTGGTAGTAAAGCTACCAGAAATTACTCCAGCACCATCATTAATAGCAACATTAATTCTTGGAGCGGTAATGATTTTATTGTCTAAAATAATAGCAAAAATTTTGCCAATATTATTTTTAGTAATCTCTGAAAATTTACGAGCCCCAACATCATTAAAACGAAAAGTAACCGCTGGCAAACCCTGATAATATGTAGGATTGGCATCAATTAGCAAATCGCCACTTAATACTACCTCTTTATTGATTAGATAGGCCCTACCCTTATCATCATACATTCTTTCAAATCCCAAATTTACCATATTTTTTAGCTCATCACCAGGGCTGAAAGTTTCATCGGCAACAAAATGGAAAGTCATTTTAGCAGTTTTGCCTAAAATTGATTTAATTTCCTGAGGATTGTCAATACCGGCCACTTGTAATAAAATTCTGTCATCGCCTTGAGCCTGAATGATTGGCTCTTTGGTTCCGCTTTCATCAATTCTTCTTCTGATAATTTCAATTGATTGCTTGATTAAATTTTGCCGCATTAAAATCATTTTCTGATTACTAAAACTGATTGCAAACTTGCCATTTTGCTCATCAATCTCAACTTCGCGACTAACCTTCTTGATTATTTTTTTAGCTTTCACCTGATCATCATTTAGCAAAAATACTATTTTCTCTCCCTCAATTACTGGTAGCGTCCTGACTAATTCTTCTTTAAATCTGCGCTTAATTTCGTCTTTTAGATTATTTAATTGCTCATGAAGATAATAATCAAAATCAACCGCCAATAATAAATGTGAGCCACCCCTTAAATCAAGGCCAAGACTGACTTTTTGATTTGGTAAAAATGGCAAAGATTTATTAGCGGGAATAAAGGATGGAATCGCAAAAATAATCGCAAACAAGCAGATTATAGTAATTACCAAAATTTTAACTTTAGAAAAATTAAGCATAGTTATTTATTACTTTTTGCAATTTTTTTATGTTTTTTTTCTTTATGATTTTCATCTTTTTTATCAATAATTAAAGTAGAGACGCTGCTTCTGGTAACTTTTATTACCACATCTTTAGCTACTTCTAATTCAATTAAATTTTTCTCAGTATCAATAGCATGAATCTTGCCAATCAGGCCTCCTGTTGTTGAAACCCCATCCCCGACTTTAAGATTACTAATCATTAGCTGCTGTTCCTTATATTTTTTTTGCTGCGGCCTGATTAATAAAAAATAAAAAATTGCAAATATCAGTACCAGTGGCGCGAAGCTAAGGATCCCGGGATCATTAGCGGTTGGAGCAGCAGTTGACTGAGCGTAACTTTCGGAATAAAAAATAGCCATATTGTTTAATTTAATTAATGATTAGTATTATTTTAGTAGAGTTTCTTTTAATTTTTGCAGGTCTTTTTGGTCAGGCTTTTGTGTATCATTTTTTTGGGTTGCCGGTTTATCACTACTTAAGTCAGGCACCAACTCAAATTCTGGAGGTAAAATCAAACTATTTTCCTCCTTCGCCAAATCAGAGCGGTGACTACAGGAAAAAAGACTGAAAGCCAGTAAGATTAAGATTATTTTTTTCATTATTAAACTTTTTTGTTTTTAATTAATAATTCTTCAAAAAGCAAGATTGCTACCCCAATAACAACAAAAGAATCAGCCAGATTAAAAGCTGGCCAATGATAAATAAAAAGGTGAAAATCCAAAAAATCTGCCACCGCTTTATATTGGATCCGATCAACTAAATTGCCTAAAGCTCCCCCAATTATCAAACCAAAGGCTATTGTTAAATAGCCCTTAACATTGTTATATAGTAAAATTAACAAAACAATAATTATCGCTATTTGTATTAGCGAAAAAACAATTTGTGCATATTCGAAATTATGAAACATTCCAAAACTTACACCATTATTCCTAACTCTTACCAAATTAAAAAAACTGTTAATCTCGATTTGTGGATTATGAATATTGTTATTTGCAGCCATATCTTCTAAAATGGTAAAAATCATTTTTTTAGATAAAAGATCAATAACAGCCGCTAAAAATACAATTAAAAGCCCTTGCAAGAAAAGTTTTTTAGATTTTACTAAGGTCATTTAAAATTAATATTTAATTAAATATGAGAATAATTTTTATGGGCACCTCTAATTTTGCGTGCCCGACGCTACAAAAACTAATTGATGATAGCGAGATTGAAATCCTGGCAGTTTACACTAAGAAGCCACAAAAATCCGGTCGCGGACAAAAAATCATCAATTCGCCAATCCATGAACTAGCACTAAAACATCATCTAAGAATTATTACCCCTACAAATTTAAAAGATCAAGAGTCTTGGCAACAATTTGCAGATTTTAACGCTGATTTAGCAGTGGTGGTAGCTTATGGCCTTATTTTGCCAACAGAAATTTTACATGCAACCAAATGGGGATGTTTTAATATTCACCCATCCCTACTGCCAAAATGGCGCGGCGCGGCACCAATACAAAGAACAATCATGAATGGTGACAATCAAACCGCGGTTACAATCATTAAAATCAATGAAGGACTTGATAGTGGCGACATCGCATATCAACAGCCAATTTTACTCAATCAAGATATAAATTATGAGCAATTATCAAAACAAACCTCTGTTATTGGCGCTGAAATTTTATTGATGACTCTAAAAAATATTGCCAATAATAAGCTTGAACTAAAAAAACAGGATGAATCAAAGGCAAGCTATGCCAAAAAAATCGAAAAAGAAGAATGTAAAATTAACTGGCACTTAGCTGCCAAGCAAATTAATCAAAATATCCGGGGCTTAAGCGGCTTTTTAGCTGCCCATTTTGAATATAAAAATGAAAAAATAAAAATTTATCAGGCGCAAATAATTGACGAAGATAGCGATGCTAATTTATTAAATATTAAGCCCGCAACAATAGTTGATAATAATTTTACCATTCAGTGTCAAACTGGCAGAATCAGGCCAATCTTACTACAACGTGAAGGTAAAAAAATAATCCATATTGATGAGTTTCTTAGAGGATTTCGTTTTTAGGATTTACTTATCAAACTTATAGTTTTATTTTAATCAAAAGAGGCTGGTATATTTTGGACTTGCAAAAACCACTCCCTAATTAAAATATAAAATTTATTTTAACCAATAAAGCAAAAAGTGGCAAATAGCAATCAGGAAAATCAAGAACAATCAAAAGAATATTTTGACGCTATTAAAGATTCGGTTGAAAGTGGTGGTTATTTTAAAGACGCTCTTAACTGGTATTTTTTTCGTTATATCAATCCATTTTGCGAAAGAACGATATTTTTTATATCCTTCATTTTTATCGCAGTAATGTTTTACTTATTACTTAACATCATTGAAGGTTCTTACCCTTTAGTTAGAAAGGTTCCAATCATGTTTAAGGCGGTAGATGAGTCTAGATATTACCCTTATTTAATAAAATTAAAATCCGAGAATAATAAAAATATTCAAAATGTTGATGAGGCGGTTGCAAGTTATTTGATTAAAAAATATGTTATGAATCGCGAGAATCACGATTATTCAAATGCAGAAATTGAACCAATTAACACTAAATTTAGCCAAATTAGAAACACCTCCTCAGCTGCAGAATATATAAATTTTCAAAATTTCATGAGCAAAAATAATCCTGCCAGCCCGATTTATGATTTTGGTAAGGATGCTTATAGAAAAATAGATATTGAGTCAATTAATTTTATCAGAGATGAGTCAAAAACTTTTAGTGATAAAGCCAGAAATTTTTTAACCAATATTATACCAACTAATGCTGAAGTTCGCTATAATCTTCATCTTAAACAGGAAAATAGTGACGAGATTATTAAAAAATATTTAGTAAAGATAAATTTTACATTCTCAGGAATTCAAAAGCCAAAAGATGATGACATTAATTCCTCTTTAAGGTTCACGGTTAACGGCTATAAAACATATATAATAGAATGAAATTTTTGAGATTATTTTTACTAACCTTGCTATTGTTAAATTCCAACCTTGCTTTTAGTTCGCAAATGCCGCGCTTTTTGGGTACTGAAAAAAAATTCAGAAGCTATATTTATAATCCAAATGAGGTTTATCGCTATATCGGACATTATACTTATCAAGGTTTTATTGAATTTGAAGAAGGCGAGACAATTTCAACCATTTCAATGGGAGATTCATCACTTTGGTTATTTGAACATTTAGGAAATCGTTTATTTTTAAAACCAATTGGCGAAGATTCGTCTGAAACCAATATGACGGTGATTACTAATAAAAGAATTTATCATTTTGAATTAACCGCCAAAGAAGCAAGAGGGCTTGATGATGTTGACCTGATCTTTGTCGCCAAATTCTTTTATCCTGATGGCAGAGATAAAAATATTATCGAATTTGCCAAAGCGCCAGCCTCTAATGACCCTGATATGCGTGATTTGAGCGCCTATAATTTTAATTACCAATATGTTGGCGAGTCTTCTATTGCCCCCCTTAAAGTATTTGATAATGGCGAATTCACTTATTTCCAATTTGGCAAAAAAAATGCCGATATTCCAGCAATATTTTCAGTTGACGCCTCCGGATTTGAATCTCTGGTCAATTTCAGGGCCTTTGGACAATATATTATCGTTGAAAGAGTCTCCCCACAATTTTCACTAAGAAATGGCAGCAATATAGTATGCGTGTATAATAATAACATGTATTCCAATGGCCATAATACTGAAAATCGTGCAAACGCTACTAAAGCCGAGATCAGCAATTTTGAACCAGTCAGAATTGGTGGGGATCAGGACCAACCTAGTAAAAACTATTTTCCGTTAATGGCGCCGCAATTAAATAAAATTCAATAAATTTTACCAATAATGTCTGCAAATAATAAAATCGAAAATTACAATCACAAATTAGCTGAAAAAAAATGGCAAAAAATTTGGCAGGAAAGGCAAATTTTTAAATTTGATGAAACTAGCCCAAAAGAAAAATATTATGTCTTAGACATGTTTCCTTACCCATCGGGCAAGCTTCATATGGGGCATTTACGTAATTATGCAATTGGTGATGTTATTGCCAGATTTAAAAAAATGCTGGGTTTTAACGTGCTTCATCCGCTTGGCTTTGATGCTTTTGGTTTGCCGGCTGAAAATGCGGCATTAAAACACAAAATTCATCCTAAAATCTGGACTTACAGCAATGTTGAGAATATGAGACAAGAACTCAAATCAATTGGACTTGCAATTGATTGGGATCGCGAGGTTGTGACTTGTAGTCCGGATTATTATAAGCATGAACAAAAAATCTTTATCGATTTTTATAAAAATAATCTCGCTTATCAAAAAGAATCTTTTGTTAATTTCGACCCAATTGATCAAACTGTACTGGCTAATGAGCAGGTAATTGATGGTAGAGGCTGGAGAAGCGGCGCGTTGGTTGAAAAAAAGAAACTGAAGCAATGGTTTTTAAGAGTTAGCGATTTTAGCGAAGAATTATTATCAGAATTAAAAAATCTTGATGGTTGGGATGACCGAGTTTTGGCAATGCAGGAAAAATGGATTGGTAAAAGCGAAGGCTTGTTAATTGATTTTGAAATTCATAATTCTAAAGAAAAACTGCAAATCTATACCACCCGTCACGACACTTTATTTGGCGCCAGCTTTATTGCAATTTCTGCTAATCACCAAATTGCCACCAATTTAGCTAAGGAAAATCCCGAAATTAGAGAATTTATTGCCAAATGTAATAAAAGCGCAGTTGATGAACAAACTATTGAACAACAAGAAAAAATTGGGATTAAAACTAAAATTCAGGTTAAGCATCCACTTGACGATAATTGGTTGTTAGATGTTTATATCGCTAATTTTGTACTGGCAGAATATGGTAGCGGCGCTTTATTTGGCTGCCCCGCTCACGATCAAAGGGATTTTGAATTTGCTACCAGATATAATCTGCCAATTAAACAGGTAGTTAGCGCGGATGGCTTAGAATCAAATCTAAGCGAACCATATCTTGGCGAAGGAATCATCATCAATTCAGATTTTTTAAATGGGCTTGATGTTAAATTGGCAAAAGAAAAAGTAGCAGAAATTTTAATTGCTAAAAGTCAGGCAATTAAAAAAACCAATTATCGTTTACGCGATTGGGGCATTTCAAGACAGCGTTATTGGGGCTGTCCGATTCCTTTTGTTTATTTAGAAGATGGCAGCGTAGTACCAGTTGAAGAAAAAGATCTGCCGGTTATTTTGCCAGATGACGTTACTTTTGATGGCAAAGGTAATCCTCTTGCCAATCATCCGACTTGGAAATATACCAGCTATCAAGGCCAAAAAGCAATTCGCGAAACTGATAGTTTTGATACTTTTTTTGAAAGCTCCTGGTATTTTCTGCGCTATATCAGCCAGCCTCAAGATAGTGCCTTTAAAAAAGATTTGATCAATAAATTTATGCCAGTTGATCAATATATTGGCGGGGTTGAGCATGCGGTATTACATTTGCTTTATGCCAGATTTTTTACCAAAGCTCTCAAAAAATGCGGCTATTTAGATATTGATGAGCCTTTTAAAAATCTTCTAGCTCAGGGAATGGTTTGTCACAAAACTTTCAAATCAAAATCCGGCGAATTTTTAGAGCCAAAAGAAGTAATTGAAATCTCAGACTCCAAATATATTCACTATCAAACCAAAGAAGAAGTAATAATTGGCAGAAGTGAGAAAATGAGCAAATCAAAAAAGAACGTGATCGAACCAGCGGGAATCGTTGAAGCTTATGGCGCCGACGCTGCAAGATTATTTATACTCTCTGACTCCCCAGCCGGACGTGATTTTGATTGGAGTGATGCCGGAGTTGAAGGCGCCTGGAAATATATCAATCGCTTATGGAAATTGATTAATATTTTTGTTAATCAGGGCAATCAAGAAAAAACTCAGGAAGAAAATTTTAACGATCAAAATTACGTTAATCTCTTAAGCAAAAAACAAATTGCAATTATCAAATTAACTCATAAAGCAATTGCCGCAATTGGGCAAGATTATGAAAAAATAGCCTTCAACCGCGCAATTGCCAAAATCAGGGAATTTTCTAATGCCTTGGAAGATTATATCCTGCCAGAAAATGAATTTAAAACCGCAATTGATCAAAAAATTAAATATTTCACTCTCAGCAATCTGGTAATTTTTATCTCGCCAATAATGCCACATTTAGCCGAAGAATTATGGCAAAAATTAGGATATCGAACTTTATTAAGTCAAACCACAAAATTTCCGGAATTTAATCCTAAATTAACCATCGAAAATGAAGTAAATATTGCCGTACAGATTAATGGCAAACTCAGAACTTTGATCACTCTACCAAAAGACTCAAGCAAAGCAGTAATTGAGAAATCAACCCTAGAAAATGAAATAGTACAAAAATTCATCACCGACAAAACTATCAAGAAAATCATTGTGGTTGAAAATAAATTGATTAATTTGGTGGTTGCTTAGATTAACAATATTTGCAAAAAATAGATATAATAAAAAAGAATCAAAATTAGCTTTTTCTTTAATTGAAAATTGAATTATCAATTGCAGTTTTAATCATAGCTATTTTAATTGCCGGCGTTGCCCAGGGCTCAAGATTGGTCGCTGCATCAAAAATCAAATCAGTCATGGCCCTAACTAAAGCCTCTCTTATTTCTTCAATCAAAGATTTGGTTTTTTGGCTTGAAACCAGCGACATTTCCAATATTACCTCAGCCACCAATGGAGCCGGGGCCCCAGAAGATGGTGATCAAATTTCACTCTGGCATGATTCGTCACCCTTTAACTCACCCGGCTTTGACTTTATTCAAGCCAGCCCCGGCAAACAACCAACATATGTAAAATGGTACTAATGGCTTACCAAGCTTACAATTTGACAGAAGCGCAACAACTTGGCTTTGTTCTTCAATTGATATTGGTGTGGCTGGTACTACCGTGCATCAATATCTTTTTATCTGAATTTGCCAAAGTGATCAGCAAGGCAAATAAAAGCCCAAAGATGGTAATTATTATCGATGGTGCTAGCTGGCATAATACCAGAATCGATATAAATACTGCATATAGCAAAATATTTTTACCAAAAAGATGAGGCTATTTGGAATTGGTGGTACCAGCGACGCTATAGCTAATTCTTTATATACTGGATTAATTTCCGAAGTAATATTATTTAATCGCCAGCTAAAAACTTCTGAAATAAATGATATTGAATCCTATCTGTCAAAAAAATATGCAATTGCTTTATAGCAAGCAGCCCCTTGTCATCCCCGCATAAGCGGAGATCGATAGATCGGCAAATGGGGTGATAAATTTGCCCATTGCCCCAGCCTTCTACCAGGTGAGGGAGAGGTAATTAAAAATCTCTTTGCTTATTACATAAACTATTGATCTTAGATGCAATTTCATCAACCGCCAATTCAATTTGTTTTTGATTGCTGCCTTCAGCCATGATTCTGATTAGATTTTCGGTGCCGGATTTGCGTACAAAGATTCGACCCTGACCTTTTAATTCTTGTTGTTTTTTGAGGATAAAATCTTGTATTTCGCTAGCTTTTAGAGGATCGTAATTATCTTTAGATTTATTCTCAAAGGTAATATTTTTTAGAATTTGTGGACTTAATTTAAAAATATTAGCTATTTGACTGACCGGCTTCTTTTGAGCAGCAACTATTGACAGAATCTGTAAAGCGGCAATTAAACCATCACCGGTGGTTGAATAATCACTTAAAACAATATGACCGGATTTTTCGCCACCAATATTTGATTGCCTTTTGCGCATTTCTTCTAGTACATAGCGATCACCAACATTGGTACGAACAAATTCAAGACCCAAATCTTTAATATAATTCTCAAGTGCCAGATTAGACATTTGAGTGGTAATCACTGCGCCACCCTTTAGCTCTGAATTATCATGCATTTTTTTAGCAATTAAACCAATAATTAAATCACCATCTATTGTTTTACCATCCTCATCAACAACTAGTAAACGATCAGCATCACCATCTAAAGCAATGCCAATATCAGCTTTTTGCGCCAATACTTCCTTACATAAAAGCTCGGGATTAGTAGAGCCGCAATTTTGATTGATATTAAAACCATTGGGCTCAACGCCGATTTCTATTACCTCAGCGCCAAGTTCCCAAAAAATTGTTGGGGCAATTGAATAGCTAGCGCCATTAGCGCAATCAACTACTATTTTTAAACCATCCAAAGTTTGATCTTTAGGGAAGGAATTTTTAACAAATTCAATATAGCGACCTTTAGCATCATCGATTCTTTTTACCCGACCGAAATTTTTTGAACTGGCAAGATAAGGATTAATATCGCCATCAATAAGTTGCTCAATTTCAAGCTCTAGCTGATCATCTAATTTATAGCCATCACGACCAAAGATTTTGATACCATTATCATGATAAGGATTGTGAGATGCAGAAATCATCACTCCAATATCCGCTCTTAGAGATTTGGTTAACATTGAAATGGCTGGGGTTGGAACCGGGCCGACTAAAAACACATCCATACCAACTGCCGCAAAACCGGAAGTTAAAGCCGGCTCAATAACATAGCCAGAAAGCCTGGTATCCTTACCAATTACTACCCGATGACGATGATTACCATTAATAAATTTGGCACCAACCGCCATGCCGACCTTTAAAACTATATCCGGCGTCATCGGAAATTTATTGGCCCGTCCTCTTATGCCATCGGTGCCAAAATATTTTTTCATATTATTTTTAATAAAGCCTAAAAACTATTCAAATTTAATATCTGATTTAGTGATTTTTTTATTAAGGTTTTTTAATACCTCTTCAGAAATATCCATCTCATCACGATAATAAAGAACTTGGCTTGCTGGTAAAATTAAATCAAGATCTTTTTCCTTAGAAATTTGTGCAATGATTTCTTTAATTTTTTCATTAACTTTGCCAATTGAATCCAAAGAAGCTTTTTTTAAGATATTTTGTTTTTGATCAACAAATTCTTTTAAAGAAACAACTTTTTTCTCAAAATTTTTAGCTTCAGTTTCCATCGCTTCTTTAGTTAAAACATTCTTCTTTTTAGAAAGAGATTTTTCTTCTGCCTCAAGAGCTGACTGCTTTTGATTAACTTCTTTTTGATATTCATCCTGCTTTTTAGTAACTTTATTTTGAATATCCTTCATCACTGAAGAATTTTTAAGAACATCTTCTACATCAATGATTGCAATATTTCCGGCGCTTGCTGCAAAGTTTAAACAAAACATGGAAGCAAATAAAATAGCAGTGAATTTTTTCATAAGATTATTTTTTTAAATTTTGATTAATGTTTACCTTTAAAAGCCAGTAAGAATCCTCTCCTAAGCGAAACTAGCCTTGCCAGACTAAAGTATGTGCAACTCTAAAAACTAATATTAATTTTTCAAGCTAATTAAAGGTCGAAATAGCAAATTTTTTCTTTTTTTGCCCCCGGGTGAGTTATGGCGCCAAATCTAGCGCCAGAAACTGTTTGTTGATATTTCCACAGCGCCCCTGATTGATAATCATTCTCCTTGGGCCGCCATTTTTTACGCCTTTTTGCAATTTCTTCTTCAGTTAAAGCAACCTCAATAGTACCTAAAACCGCATCAATGGTAATTTTATCGCCGTCTTCTAACAAAGCGATAATGCCACCCTCTTGAGCCTCAGGACTAATATGGCCAACACAAAAACCTCTGGTGCCACCAGAAAATCTGCCATCGGTAATCAAGGCAACTTTTTTTCCCATGCCCTGACCGTAAATTGCTGCAGTAGTTGCTAACATTTCGCGCATTCCAGGGCCGCCTTTGGGGCCTTCATAGCGAATCACCAGCACATCGCCTTCTTGATATTTCTTTTCTTCAACTGCTTTAAAACAATCTTCTTCTGAATCAAAACATAATGCTTTGCCACTGAATTTAAGCTCATCAGGCGCCATACCGGCAACTTTTACTACCCCACCATCTAAGGCCAGATTACCTTTTAAAACCACCACCCCGCCACTTGGTGCGATTGGGTTTTCTATCGGATATACAACTTTTTGATCGGGATTAAATTTAATATCTTGTAAATTTTCAGCCATAGTTTTACCAGTCACCGTAAGACAATCGCCGTGGATAAAGCCAGCATCTAAGAGAATTTTTAAAATCATCTGTACCCCACCTGCCTCATATAAATCCTTAGCAACATATTTTCCACCCGGCTTCATGTCAGTAATATAAGGAGTACACTTAAAAATCTCACCAATGGCAAAAACATCAAAATCAATACCACATTCACTGGCAATTGCCGGTAAATGTAACACCGCATTAGTTGAGCCGCCAGTTGCCGCTACAATTGTTGCCGCATTTTCAAGCGCTTTTTTAGTAACGATATCTCTTGGTTTGATATTATGCTTAATTAAATTTACTACCGCCAGGCCACTTTGATAAGCATATTGATCCCTTGATTCATAAGGAGCTGGGGCGCCAGATGAACCCGGAAGCGCTAAACCAATTGCCTCACTAACGCAAGCCATAGTATTAGCAGTAAATTGTCCACCGCAGGCGCCAGCTGACGGGCAAGCAACTTTTGCAAGTTCTATTAGATCACTTTTGCTCATCTTGCCAGCATCAAACTGTCCCACCCCTTCAAACACATCAACTATGGTTACATCCTGACCTTTAAATTTACCCGGTAAAATCGAACCGCCATACATAAAAACTGACGGCACATTGAGCCGAAGCATCGCCATCATCATCGCTGGCAAAGATTTATCGCAACCAGCAATTGCAACCAAAGCATCATAGCAATGCCCCCGCACCGTAAGCTCAATTGAATCAGCAATCACTTCCCTTGAAACCAAAGAAGATTTCATCCCCTGATGACCATTAGCAATCCCATCAGTAACTGTAATAGTTGTAAACTCCCGAGGAGTCGCCCCTGCATCCTTGACCCCCTTTTTAGCCGGCCCCGCCTGACGCTGCAAAGCAATATTACAAGGCGCCGCCTCATTCCAAGCCGTCACCACCCCAACTAAAGGTTTTTGCAAATCCTCTTCACTCAAACCATCTGGATATAAATCAGTTTTAATATTATACATCATGGTTTTGCGCGCCTCACAACCATGAGAATTAGTGACATAACGCGACGGTAATTTTGATTTATTAAAACCGGTCATAGATTTAATTAATTTAGTTATTTGATACCAACATAAATATCCACAATTGCATTTTGGCAATCACTGGCCCTTTGATCAAAAATTTCAAAATCAGCAATATATGATCTAACGCCCCCGAGTTCCTCATCTGACATTTGCCAAATTTTCATCCAACCATCAATTACAATTTTTGGTATTATTCCTTTGGCAGTAGTAAATTTAACATAGGTTTGCGGCGGTATAATCAGAGTTGCAAGATCAGGCGAAACATTATCAAGAGATGCTACCTGACCACCATAAAGATAATCATACCACCCACGAAAATCACTTTCAAAATTACTGTAAACCGAAAAAGTTTGCTCTTTAGTCAAAAGACTTGGAATTTTATCAGCAATCTGATTTGAAAAATAATTAGCAATAACGCCACCAATTTTTGCCTCACTCAAATCACACTCATCCTGATTATTAGTACGAGCTTTAAGCCCCACCAGCTTAATTTCTGGCAATTTTACGATTGTTTTTTGCATAATTTTTAAATTTAAATTGTTAAAAACTTAAAACCACTGCCTGGAAGCAGTCTATTGACCACTACTGTCCCGGTTAACTTTTTAACCACTAATGATTAACCCTTATATTTCAAACCTCCAAAGACCATCGCAAAGTTTTTTAAAGGACAATAGTTAATTTGCATCTAACTCTTTTATAAGATTTTGAAGAGAATATTTGGCCTTACTACTTTTTTCACCCTCAATAAGAGCTTGACGCAAAACTGAAAGTTTTGCCTCTTGATTTTCAAGCAACCTCAAGCCAGCCCTGATAGCTTCACTAGCAGAACCATAACGCCCCGATGTTACTTGTTTTGTAATAAAATTTTCAAAATGATTGCCAAGAGTAACGCTGGTATTTTTTTGCATTGGGTTAATAAAGTTCACTTTAGTGACTTGATAAACTTACTAACATTTTTTACCCTAAAGACTGAGCCATCTTCTAGCATTATTATTCCCCATAAAAAATAAAATCTTAGCTTCCCAACCTGATCTTTTATCTGCTTAAGTTCATCCACAAACTTGTCCGTATGCTCAATTTCAGATTTAGGGACGGTATACACAATAAAAAAACAAACAATGATATGGTTATTAATTCAGTATACCGTCCCTGTAATTTTAATCCCAAGAAAATTTAATCCTCTCTCTAACCACCGTAAGTAAATCATAAGCAACATTATCAGTATGTTTTGCTACCTCTTCAACTGCTAAATTATCGCCCCATAGGGTTACTTTGTCGCCAATTTTGGCGTTTAGGCAGTTGGTTAGATCGATGGTGATCATGTCCATTGATACTGAGCCGATTAATTGGCATTTTATGTTATTTACTAAAATTGGGGTGCCATCTCTGGCGGTTTTGGGATAGCCATCGCCATAGCCAATGGCGCCAACCCCGATTAACATATCTTTTTTGCAGATATAACGGCCTGAATAGCCAATTGCGGAACCTTTGGTGACTTTTTTAATTGAAATTAGGCTGGTTTTTAGGGTCATCACTGGCTTTAAATCGAAATCAGCAGCAGTTTTTCCAGATAATGGTGAAGCGCCGTAAATTGCGAGTCCTGGCCTTACAAAATCATAATTATTTTGTGGAAAATTAAAAATACCGGCAGAATTACAGAGGCTAAATTCAGTATCAATATCATCAACTAAACTCTTAAATAAATCGATCTGTTTTTGATTTAAAGGATGAGTTACAATATCAGCACAAGCAAAATGGGACATGATTCTAACTGGCTTGGCAAGCTTTGGATCATTTAGTAATGTTTGATAAAAATATTTAGCACCTTTAAAATCATATCCCAAGCGATTCATGCCAGTATCAACTTTTAACCAGGCATTGATTGGCTTTTCAAGATTAAATTTTTTTTGCAAAAATTCGATCTGACTTTGATGATGAAAAACCACGTGGAAATTTTCTTTAGCAGCGATTTTAAGATCATTTTTTTTAACAACTCCCTCGAGTAAAATGGAATTTTAATGCCATTTTTTCGTAAAAAAATTGCCTCATCAATAAAAGCAACGCCAAGCATATCAACATATTTTTCTAGCCTTAAAGCTGCATCTTTTAAGCCATGGCCATAAGCATTGGCTTTCACTGCGGCAATTATTTTAGCTTTGGCCGCTCTTTTCTTAATCAGCTTGATATTATGAATAAGATTTGCGGTCGACATCGTCATTATCGTGTCGCGTCTGATCAGCATTTGCTTTATTTGTTAGATATTAATTTTATTGCCAATTTTTCTAAAACCGAATTTAGCTTACTTTCAATCTGCCATGGGGCGTTGATAATCAACAAACCGCATTTATTCATTTTATTATTTGAATCTGGCGTCTTTTTAACATCAATTCCAAAAGCTAATTTTAAAATATTGTCAAATCCTAAAATAGCAATTTTTTGATAAAAATTAGTGAGATTTTCCTGATCAATAATTTTATCGATAATTGGGTGCCAAATAATGTAAATACCGGTTTGAAAGCGCTTTTTTGCTTCTTTTAAATAGGTGATAATTTGCGTATAATCATCATTAAAATTCCGATCTTTTTCAAAGGCCGGATCAATTAAAATTAAACCTCTTTTTTCCAGTGGCGGCAATTTTGATTTCAGTAATTCAAAGCCATTACAATTAAGAGTGGTGATTTTTTTATTGCCAGAAAAATTCTTTTTTAATTTAATAAATTCATCATTTTGAATTTCAGCAAATATTGCCCGGTCTTGGTGGCGCAAAAAATATTTAATGATATAAGGAGAGCCGGGATAAAAAGTGAGATTGCGCTCTTTAGCTAAATTTAAAGGGTTGGTGAGATTAATTTTGCTAAGAATTTTTAAAAAACTGGTAAAATTTTCATCTTTAAAATAGCGATTATCGATGGTGGCCAAAAAATTTTTTACCCCCAAATCTGCCTCAGCGGTTCTAAGTGACTCAGGATGTTCTAAATTATATTTCCCGGCACCTGCATGAGTATCTAAAACAAAAAATGGCGATTCTTTTTTGATCAGGCTTTCAAGGCAAAAAATCAAAGCAAAATGCTTAATTAAATCAGCAAAATTACCAGCATGATATAAATGTCGATAATTCATAATTAAAAAAAGAGATTAGGAGTACCCATTAACCAAAAAACCAGCCAGTTATCATGTAATTTAAAAGTAAAATGGTAATTGAGGCGCTAACTACCGCATTGGTAGTTGCGCTACCAACACCCTCAGCTCCACCTTGAGAATTATAGCCAAAATAACAACCCCAAACTGCAATAACAAAGCCAAAAAATGCCGCTTTTACCAGACCGGACACCACATCAATAGTTTCTAAAAACTTAAAACTATCATTGATGTAAGGGCCGGCAGAAAATCCTAATTTATGAACACTAACCAAATAACCACCCATTACCCCAATCACATCAGCAATTAACACCAAAAATGGCAACATAAAAAGCCCAGCAATAACTCGCGGCGCAATTAAATATTTAAAAGGATTGGTTGATAAGGTTTGTAGCGCATCAATTTGCTCGGTCACCTTCATGGTTCCAATTTCAGCCGCCATTGAGGCCCCAACTCGCCCCGCTACCATTAGCCCCGCTAAAACCGGCCCTAATTCACGGGTAATTGATAATACTACCACAGTTGCAATCGTGCTTTCAGCGTTAAAGCGTGCAAAGCCTGAATAGCTTTGCAAAGCAAGCACTGCCCCACTAAAAATCGCAGTCAAACCTACCACCGGCAAAGAAAAATAACCAATATTGATAAATTGTTTTAAGATTATTTTAGGATAAAATGGCGGGGTCACCGCATGCTTAATGATGTTAAAAGCAAAAATTATAATCTCGCCCAATTTACCTAAATTATACAAAGTAAAAAAGCCAATTTTAGAAACTATTTTTGTCAAATTAGGAAGCATGAAAATAAATAATTAAATTAAGATAATTGGAAATTATAAATATTTACCAAGAATAGCAATTAAAATCTTAAACGGACTCTAAAACATTATCTCTATTGCAGGAAGGATTCTATTGACCCCTTCCTAATGGTTGAATCAAATTGATATCTTGTGATTTTTTGTAAAAATATAATATGCAAATCGGAATCTACTTTTGGCATAATTCAAACGTAAGGAAGGGGTCAATAGACTCGATTCCTGCAACGTTAGTTATTCCTGCAACAGAGCTTAAATTAATACATCTTCAATAATCAATTGAATATTTTGTCCGCCCATCCAGTTATTGATGTTAAGATAGCCGGCAATATTAAAGGGGCCGTTAGAATTTGAGTTTAGCAAAATATCAGTTAAGGGGTTATTAATTTGACTGGAATTAATGGAATTTTTGCCGCCACCAAAGGCAATGGCTTTTAAATTACCAGTAAAGCCAAGAGCATTTTGGCTAGCAAAAATACAGCTAATGTGATTTTTACCAACGATATTTGCTTTAATTTTATATAAATTTTTAATGATAAATCTTGGCCTTTGATTACCAACTCCAAAGGGCTCAATTTTGCTGATTTGGTTGATTAAATCGAGATTGATATTTTCTAAATCCAAAATATCCAAAAATTCAACGATTTTATTTTGAGAATTTTCTTCAACCTTTAAGGCCAGAGTTTCTAAAAAATAATTATGAAGATCGCCGATTAATTTTTCTTCAACGCTGAATCCAGCCGCCATTGCATGGCCACCTCCTTCAAGCAGCAAGCCTTTGAGACGGGCATTTAAGATCGCCGCCCCAAAATCAACGCCATAAATTGAGCGACATGACGCCTTGCCAATCACGCCCTTACTTGAATCATTAACTAAACTAATTACCGCAACCGGCTTATTATAAATATCTTTTAACCTTGAAGCAACAATTCCGATAACTCCCGGGTGCCAATTATTACCAACTGCAAATATTATCTGATTTGACTTACCAAAACCGCGATCATTTCTTTGCACTTGAGCAATTGCTGCCTCTAAAACCGCGGCTTCAATTTCTTTACGCTGCTGGTTAAATATTTCCAAATCAGCAGCAATTTTAGTTGCTAATTCCTGGCAATTAGTTGATAAAATTTTTGCTCCCAAATCAGATTTAGCAACTCTACCGCCAGCGTTAATTCTTGGACCTAAAATAAAACCTAAATGATAGGCATTAATCTCTTCATCAATACCGGCATTATCAGCTAAAATTCTAAGACCAAGATTTTGACGTTTTTTTAAAATCTTGAGGCCCTGCAAAACCAGAGTCCGGTTTAAACCGGTTAAGGGCATGACGTCACATACGGTACCAAGCGCCACCAAATCAAGCAATTCAAGCAATTTAGGCTCAGAAATATTATTTTCTTGATAGTAATTTTGATCTCTGAGGCTTTTATTTAAAGCAACTACGAACAAAAATGATACTGCCGCTGCACAAATATTTTTATGGGCAAAATTTTCATCAATACGATTAGGATTAATCACTGCAATTGCCGCTGGCTTTTCTACCACCCCTATATGATGATCAATTACAATTATTTCCAAGCCAGCATCTCTTGCTGCTGCAAGCGGTTTAAAAGCGGTAGCGCCACAATCAAGAGTAATTACCAAATCACTACCCTGATTCTTTAATTTAATCAAAGCTGCCGCATTAGGTCCATAACCTTCATCGATTCGATCTGGCACATAAATATTTACTTTGACCCCGATATTGTCAAAAAACCTTTTTAAAATTGCCGCAGAAGTGGCGCCATCAACATCATAATCGGCAAAGAGAGTAATTTTTTTATTATCTTTAATAGTTGTAATTACTTTGTTTACTGCTAAATTCATATCGAGTAAATCGAAAGGATTGGGCAGATTAGATTTGATGGTGGGATTTAAAAAATTATCGATTTCTTCAATATCAATTGCGGTTGACTCCTTTGATAGCCCCATCCCTTCAGATTTAATTTCACCGCACCCGATTTTAAGGGCGATAATTTTGCTTAGAATTTCTGATAAATTTAATTTTTGCTTGATTGCCAGTGATAGTCTGGCATCAATTTTCTTTTGTTGCCAAACTAGCCCTAAAAAAGATTTAGCAAAGGGCTGAATTAAGGATTTTTCAGAATTTAAGTGATTTTTAATTAGAGATGACATTTTTTAATTTTAACGATGATTAATAAGAATCTATCAATTGCTATCAAAGAGCTGAGAAACATAGATTATGACAGCTATTTGAGTGCAATTTTTACATTAAGGAAAAATTTTGAGAAAATCATAACTGTTTTTTCATTACAAAATCAATTAAAAAGAATTTATTATGTAGTAAGTGACGATATGGTTGGGTTGGTTCGGCTCAAATGGTGGCAAGAGTCCCTGGATGATATTTTTCTTCAAAAAAAAGATAATAAAAATTATTTGCTGTCATTGATCTTTAAATATCAAGATCAAATTGATTATCAGACTTTAAGCCAGTCGATTAAAGCTTTTGAAAAAGATTTTGGCGATGATAAAAAATTTAAAAATATCGAAGAGTTACAGCAATATATTTTTCTAACTGAAGGAAATTTTTATCTACTTGCAATGAAAATTGTTGATGATGATGATAAGGATTTATTTGAAGAATCTGCCAAATATTTAGGAGAAATCTTTTTTTACTATGATTTACTTAAAAGAATTAAGAGCGAAAATGGTTCAATTTTAAGATTTTTTTGCAGTGATTTTTTTAATACCGTAAATAACACCCCTAAGAGCTGGTCACAAAATCCTCATGAGGAGAATTTAAGGGTCATGATTAATTATATTTATTTTCAAATCCTTTCAGCAATCAGAAAGCTTGAGTTAATTGAAAAAGAACTACCAAAAAGCTGCTATTATCTGCTATTAAAAAAAGACCTGGTTAAGATGAATCTTGCAAATTTAAGAAAACATAATTTTGATGTTTTTAAAACCAATTTTTCTTCTAAAAAATTTACCACCAAAATGAAATTTTTATTCAAGGTATTTGCAAAATAAATATTCTTCCTTGCATATTTATGATTTATAACCCAAATTACCAATTATTAACTATCAATTTATAACTAAAAATATACATGCCTAAAGAAGATTTGTTAACAATGAATGGAGTAGTGCTAGAGGTATTGCCTAATACTATTTTTCGCGTCGAGCTTGAAAACGGACTTACTATCACTGCCCATGCCTCCGGCAAAATCCGTAAAAACAAAATCAGAATTTTAAAAGGCGATAAAGTAGAAATCGAAATGACTATGTATGATTTATCGAAAGGAAGGATTGTCAGACGCAATGTCTAAAAAAGATAATGATATCTAAAAAAGAACCTGGTACTTAAAAAAATTAATCATTAATAAATTCCCTAAATCCAATTTTATCATCACCAAAAGCACTTCTTGCTTCACTGATAACTAATTCAGCAATTCTGTGGTAATCAGCGCTGGCAGCAGATTCTAGTGATGAAAAGCCATATTTATTTCTATGGGTAATAAATTTTCTAAAGCCGTCAGTATTTTTACCATTATAGGCTATTTTTGCCTTAATCAAGTAACGATTTAACGATCTCATAGTAATTTTCTTTGGTAGCAGAATTAAGCGCATTGTAGTTGGATTTTTTTATTAAATTTTATTCCAAAAAGATGAAGCTATATGCAGTATTTTATATGGATTTTGGTATAATACCAAATCCAATCTTTAAACATACTATACATAACCAATCCCACAAACACTCCT
>CAZUPN010000014.1:0-26734 GCA_964622015.1 uncultured Rhizobiaceae bacterium
GGATCAATTTTTAAAGCCGGAAACCAGAAATTTTTACAATGTGGTTTTTGAACAAAAAGACAAAGCTGAAGAATTTCTGGCAGCTTTAAAAAAGGAAGCGGCGGGTGATAATGCTAAATTGTCAGAAGTTTTTGCAAGTCTGGCTAAAAAAATGGCCAGTAAGGATAAAAAATCATTAATTTTAGAAAATGTTGCCAGACAAGGCTTGCTTCCTGATCTTGCTAATCCGTTATTTTTGCTTAAGGAAGGTCAAAATAGTGAAGTTTTAACCAGCCCGCTTGGTTATCACGTATTTTTGCTAACCAAAATTACTGGCGCCGCTCCAGTTACAATTGCTGAGGCAAGAGAGCAAATCAGTAAAAAATTATTACAAAATAAACAAGAGCAATTAGTAAAAGATAAAATTGGCGCAATTGAAGATGAGCTTTTAACCTCTAATTCATTAGCAAAAACTGCCGAAAAATTTGATTTTAAAGTCAGTAAAGATCTGCCAAAATTTGATGAAAATGGTCTTGATTTAAACGGTAAGCAAGTAGCAGAAATTAAGGGATTTGATGATTTGGTACAAAATGTCTTTTTACTACCTATAAATCAAACTTCTAAATTATATTATTCAAAAACCAATGATCAATTTTATGCCTTATTGGTTAGAGAAATTAATGAGTCTAAGACTAGAGAATTAGATGAGGTAAAATCACAAGCTATTGCTTCATATAAACAAAATATGGCAATTGAGAAATTTAAAGAATTAGCAACTAATATTGCCAAGGAGCTTAAGGCAAATCCACAAAATGTTGCTGCTATAGTTAGCAAATATAAATTAAAATTTGAGAAAAATCGTGAATTTCCAAGAATGTATTTTGTCGATTATCAGGGCAAAAAAATTCCTTATGCTAATAAATTTTTAGACGAATTATTTACGCTTAAAATCGGTGAGGCAACCTCGCTACAAGCCAACTCAACTTCACCAGATTCTGCTGAAGTTATTGTTGGAATTTTAAGAGAAATTAAAAAAGCTCCCGATACTTCAAAAGAGCAGATTAATTCCCTAATGGCCGAAATGTCAAACAGCTTTAAACAGGAAATTATGCAGCAATATTACCAATATATCCAAAAGAAATTCCCGGTTAAATTTAACCAAAAATTATTGCAGCAATTAAACGAAACTACAAAGAATAGTAAATAAGTGAATGAAATTAACAATATGTCGGTTTTATTTGTAAGAAATCTGATAGATTTGTACATTTTGTGAAAGTAAAAAAATCATTTACATAAAATAGTTGAAACCTCCGACACCGGATTGAGGACGCTCCCGATTGCCGCGTCGCTTACGCTTCGAGAAATGACCGAGTTGAGAAATCTTCACTCTCAAGAAATGTAAGCGACGCGGCAATCCAGAAAATTTCGTAAGGAAGCTATAATTGGGCTGCACTAGAAGCAACCGCCCCATGTTCTTGTGGCCGATATTTGTGTTTTAAGAGGTTTGGCTTTTAGAGCTCTAATAGCAGATCAATTTCTTCATTTCTACTCTCAATCTATGGTTAATAAGGAGCTAGCCAAAATAATTTCTGATAATTTATTATATGCCGCATCTTTTATATAATCATCAATTGTAAGGTCTGGCCTCAGTGTCATTAGAGGCAAGGTTACGATTTGAGTATCGATCTCGTTATTTCTTGTTTCATCATCTTTGTGGTCTTGATATAACATCAATAGCTAAGTAAGCGCAATTCATTAAGCTCTGCTTTTATATCAAACAATAATTCACATGCTACAATTCCAAATGAATAGATATCGGATTTTTTGCCAACCAATCCAAAAGCGAAAAATTCTGGCGCTCTACATAGCTTGGAGTTCTCCTTAGATTTAATTCGCGCTCCAGAAGCTTTCATCCTTTTTCCCAAACTAATTTACGGCTCAATTCCCAATCAATAATAACTGATAAAGCAAATTCAAAAGATTTAATATCTGCAATAATATTTGCCATCTTAATATCGAGATTCAAAATAGCTTCTTCATGCGCTACTAATAAATAATAAAATACTTGGCTTAGGATAGTAGAAATCTCTATTAATCTTAATTGCCTTTCCTCAATTAATTTACTGAGCCCCTCGCCAGTTATTTTATTGATTACAATTGCATAACTATCACCCCTTTGATTGGCGATCCCTTGTTGTGGTAGTGATACCTCAAGCTTCCAGGGCTTCAATTTCTATATCTATTCTTGCTTGTGACTGATCTGGCTTTTTGTAAATCCCTATTACCAGTTCATTTTTAGGATTTATCTGCTTAGTTTCTGTATTTTTATCATTTATTTTAACTTATATATATCAGCCTGAGAGCCGCTGCTTATTTTTTTGCCTATATAATTTTTGCGCTTTTATATCTATTGGTCCAAAGACTATATTGAGATTAGGTAGAAAAGAATTATCCTGCATTTATATATTTTATAATTCCTCACCAAATACTCTTTGAAAAAACTCATTGATTAAAGTTTTTTCTTCCTCAATCAGTTTATTATAAAAGCTTAAAATAAAAGCGGTTTTAATTGAGTTAAAAATTTCGATATTGGTGGCCCAGGAGATTAAGGTTCTTAGTGAAATTATGGTTGATAAATCGCCATTTTTGAAGGCGCTGCGGCTGAGATTTGCTAATTTGACCATCATTTTGGCGGTGTTTTGATGAGGTTTTTTATTTAGAGAGGGGATTTTTTTTAGTAATATTGCAATTTCTTGTTCTTCGCTTAAATAATTAAGGCAAAGAGCGATATTCCAGCGATCCATTTGGGCTTGATTGATCAGATTGGTGCCGTGATAAATGCCAAGATCATCGCCATTTCCTAAAGTATTGGAGGTGGCAAAAAGGCGAAAATATTGACTTGGGGTAATTACTTCATTTTCTTCAAGTAGCATGAATTTACCATTTTGCTCTAAAAGGCGGTGAATGATAAATGAGACATCGGTTTTAATGGCATCATATTCATCCATCACTAAAGCAATATTGCGCCTTAGGCAAAAAGGAATGATGCCTTCCTGAAATTCGGTGAGTTGTTGATTATCTTTGAGCTTAATTACATCCTTACCAACCAAATCAAGCCGGGTAATTTGAGAATCAAAATTAATTCTAATACATGGCCAATTGAGTCTTGCTGCTACTTGCTCAATATGAGTTGATTTACCAGTGCCATGATAGCCTTGAATCAAAAGCTTTTGATTAAAGATAAATCCCGCCAAAATAGCATTGGTGGCTGATTGATCAAAAATATAATCCTCATCAATTTCTGGCACTAATTCGGTTCTCTCGCTAAATTGGTGAACTGCAAAATCGCAATTAATATTAAAGATTTTTTTTGGGTCAATTTTATTGATTCTGATTGATTCTTCTAATAATTTTTTATGTTTTTTAATCATGATTTTTTATAAATTTTCTTTCTTTTGCTTCTAAGCGGACTGGGTCTTTTATTGTTTTTGGTTGATTGATTTTTATTTACAAAAGGATTTTCACTTTTTCTTAAATATAATCTGACTGGCGTTAGTTCGAGATCAAAAAATTGTCTTAGGGAGTTAATTAAATAACGCTGATAGGAATCAGAAATCGCCTTAATATTACTTACAAATAAAGTAAAAGTTGGTGGGCGTCTTTTGGCCTCAGTGATATATTTTAATTTAATTTCGCGGCCTTTATATAAAGGTGGTTTATGTTTTGATTTGGCATCTTCTAGCCACATATTTAATTTTGAAGTACTGATATGACTTTGCCATTGTTGATAGGTCTTAATTGCATAGGACATTACTTTTTTGATATTGCGGTTATTTAGGGCTGATACTCCTAAAATTACTGCGCCATTTACTTCTGGTAATAATTCCTGAATTTGTGTTCTAACTTGGCGTAAAAAAACCTCCTTATCAATCGTTACCAAATCAATTTTATTAATGGCAAAAATTATTGCTCTGCCTTCGGCAATAATTTGGCTGGCAATTGCCACATCTTGATGATCAAGTATCGAAGTTGCGTCAATTAATAAAATTGCTACTTGCACGAAGCGAATAGCGCGAAAACTATCGGCAGCAGAAAGCTCTTCTAATTTGGAAATAATATTGGCTTTTTTTCTGATGCCGGCAGTATCAATTAATCTGATTTTTTGTCCCTCAAATTTATAATCAATGGTAATGGAATCTCTGGTAATACCGCTTTCTTTGCCGGTGATTAATCTTTCTTCGCCAAGAAGGCTATTTAAAAATGTTGATTTGCCGGCATTAGGGCGGCCAACTATGGCGATTTGTATGGTTTCTTGCTGATCTGCTGATTCCTGATCAGTAATTTCTAAATTAGAAAAATTGCGATTATATTCTGCAAAGAAAGGCAAGATTTTATCATAGAGTTGATTAAAGCCCTCATTTGCTTCAGCGGATATTGCCACCATTTCCTGATAGCCAAGTTGATAATATTCATGATCAAGAATTTCTTCATTTTTGCCTTCAAATTTATTGATTACCAATAAAACTTTTTTGTTTTTTTTAAGTAACCATTTGGCAAAAATTCGATCTTTTTGATTGATTCCTTCTTTACCATCAACCATAAATAAACATAAATCGGCATCGATCACTGCGATTTCAGTCTGATCAACCATCCTTTTTTCCAAGGATTTATTGTCAATGTCATTTTCAAGCCCGGCAGTATCAATGGCAATAAAACTCATTGGGCCTAATTTAGCCCTGGCCTCTTTGCGATCCCGCGTGACTCCGGGAGTGCCATCGGTGATTGCAAAATTTTTACCAACTAATTTATTAAATAAAGTTGATTTGCCAACATTTGGTCTGCCGATAATAGCGACTTTAAAAAGGCTGTGATTTGAAAAATTGGACGAAGAAGTTTTTATTGTCATTAATATTTATTAGTAATTTTTTACTTAGAACCGTAATGTTTATTCTGACTGTTCAAAAAATACATCGCAACTAAGATTTACAAAAAACTTGATATTAAGCTGCTGATATGAATAGGCTATTGCAGTGGCCTTATTTCAAGTCTAGAATTTAAACAATATTTTTCATGAAATTTCATCTAATGACTGGGCTTTTTCATCAATTGAGCTTTCAATTGCAGTGTTAATAATTGGTATTTTGATTGCTGCTGTAACTCAAGGTTCAAGATTAGTTCGTCAATCAAGAATTAAAACTGCGCAAAATTTGACCGCTATTTCATCAATATCCCCAGTTCCAGGCCTATCGCTTTGGCTTGAGACCACTCTTGAATCTTCAATTGTTAGCGCCAGTAATGCTGGTCAGATAGAAGATAGTAACAATGTTTCATCATGAAATGATATTAATCGGCAATCTGCGTCTAAAATAAATCTGACCCAAAATGCCGGTAGTCAGCCAAGATATTTGCTAAATGGAATTAATGGCTTGCCAACCATATCTTTTGATGGCGGCAGTTCTTATCTTTTAAATACTGCCAGCGGACCTTTGCCTTTTAATGATACTAGCGTTTAATTTCAGTGTTACAGACCAAATCCCCATAACTGATGCCGGGCGACAAATAATTATACCAAAATCCATATAAAATACTGCATATAGCAAAATATTTTTGAGGAAACTATATGTAGTATTTTATATGGATTTTGGCATTAGTCAAAGTGACTGCGGTCCTAATGGCCACGGCTGCAGCTATAACTTTAAATCCTAGTGCCAATAAAGATCCAGGACTTGCTAATTGCGCTAATGATTATTATCCTAATGCTTATAATTTGAATAAAATATACATAGATATTGCAGTAGTCAACGGACGATCAGTAAAAATTTACAGTAATTCCAGCACCTCAAGCTCTTCAACTTTGGGCACTACTAATTTTGGTCCAGGCTCAAATACCGTATATGTTGGCGCTATTTCTACCGGTATTGCTTCCCGGATCTTTAATGGTTATTGTTTATAATCGGCCTTTAAAGAGGGCGGAAGTTGCTGCGATTAATGAATATTTATCAAAAAAATACAATATTAAACTAAGTTAAATTCAACACGCTTTATAATTGTACAATTTATTTTTTTATCTATCAGCTTAGTGAAATGGCATTATACCAAAATCGATATAAAATACTGCATATAGTTTCATCTTTTTGCTAAAAATTAATGCTTTTAAAGCCCGGTATATATCAATATAAACAAGGCTTTCAAAGCATTAATTTTTCCTCAAAAATATTTTGCTATATGCAGTATTTTATATCGATTTTGGTATTAATTATTAATTCGGTTTAGTTGAAGTCAAAAAATAAATCATGAAAATTGTTATCTGTCTAAATAAAGATATTTACTCAGCGATAATACTTAACTTGTTATTTCCTTATCTTAAAAATCACCAAATTAAGATGGTTCTATCTGATGATATTGGTGACATTAGTAGATTACCCAATGATTTAATTGAGTTAAAAAGATATGAGCAAAATAAATTATGGGATTTATTTAATGTCATTGATCAGGGCAAGCGGCCACCTGCTAAAGGTTTTCTAACTTTTAATCAAATAGCAGAATTTTTTCAAAGTGAATTTAGCGTCTATCAGGATATTAATTCCAGTCAGGCCTTGCAAGATCTGGAGTTATTTGCTCCAGATTTAATGATTTTAATCAGATATGGTAAGATTTTTAGAAAAAAAATTATTACCATGCCAAGAAAAGGAATTATCAATCTTCACTGTGGAATTTTACCTGATTATCGAGGGATTATGGCTAGTTTTTGGTCAATATTTATGAATTATGATCCAGAATATTTAGACCATGAAATTGGCGCAACCTTATATTATGTCAATAATACTAAGAATGATGGTAAAATCATCGATTTTTATTATAGTAAAGTAGATTTTAGTCGCTCATTAATGTTTAATACCGCCAAGGTTTATTTTGGCGCCTATCAGATGATTGTTAATTTTTTAGAAAAAATTACTAATGATCTTGAGGTTAGAATTATTAATCCAACTAGGACCATTATTGCTTCTAACGATAATAACTATTTTTCTTATCCAAGGTTAATTCACTTGCAAAAATTTTTAGAAATCATGCCGCTTTATACTCAAAAAGATTATCAGGAATTGATTGGTAATTGGGGAGAGGGAGTCTGGTAATAATAAGATTACGAATTTGAGTCAGGGCTTACAGGAATCATAACAAAAAACTAAAGGATTGAAATCGCGTTGATTTGTTATCCCTATTTGTTACTTGCCATCCCCGCGAAGGCGGGGCTCCATCAATTGGCGGTTAAGATGCCGCGAGGTGGATCCCCGCCTTCGCGGGGATGGCAAGTGAGAGAAGCATTGATATCAAGTTGATTCAAAAATTAAGAAGGGGTGGATAGACCCCTTCTTGCGGCTGCCTGTGGTTTTTTAAAAACCGCCCATGCCACCCATGCCACCCATGCCGCCCATGCCACCAGCACCAGCTGCGCCAGAAGACGAGCCTTCATCTTTCTTTTCAACAATAACCGCTTCAGTAGTGATTAATAAACCAGCAACTGAAGAAGCGTCTTCTAATGCGGTTCTAACTACTTTAGCAGGGTCAACAATACCCGCTTCGAACATGTCGACATATTTATTGTTTTGAGCGTCATAGCCATAGCTAACATCATTTTTATTAGCAACTTCATTAGCTACCACCGCGCCATCAAAACCAGCATTTTCAGCGATTTGGCGGATTGGTGATCTTAGAGCTTTTTTAATGATATTAATGCCGGTATTTTGATCGTCATTAGCAGCTTTTAATTTATCTAAGACTTTAGCAGCGTAAAGTAGAGCAGAACCGCCACCAGCAACAATACCTTCTTGCATTGCAGCGCGAGTTGCAGCTAGAGCATCTTCAACTCGATCCTTTCTTTCTTTAACTTCAACTTCAGTAGTACCGCCAACTTTTAAAATTGCAACACCACCTGAAAGTTTGGCTAATCTTTCTTGTAATTTTTCGCGATCATAATCAGAAGTAGTTTCTTCGATTTGAGCTTTAATTTGAGCGCAGCGAGTTTTAACATCACTAGTTTTACCAGCGCCAGCCACAATAGTAGTATCTTCTTTAGTGATGATAATTCTTTTAGCTTGACCAAGTTGCGCTAGAGTTACTGATTCTAACTTCATGCCTAAATCTTCAGAAATTAATTGACCGGCAGTTAAGGCGGCAATATCTTCCATGATTGATTTTCTGCGATCACCAAAGCCCGGAGCTTTTACCGCAGCAACTTTTAGGCCGCCTCTTAATTTATTAACTACCAAAGTTGCAAGCGCTTCGCCTTCAACATCTTCGGCAATAATTAAAAGTGGTTTACCAGATTGTACTACCGCTTCTAAAAGTGGAATTAATTGTGCTAAATTAGATAATTTCTTTTCAAAAAGTAAAATGAAAGCATTTTCTAATTCCACAGTCATTTTTTCGCCATTAGTTACGAAATAAGGAGAAAGATAGCCGCGGTCAAAATTCATACCTTCAACCACATTAACTTCAAATTCTAAACCTTTAGCTTCTTCAACGGTAATTGGACTATCATGGCCAACTTTTTCAACTGCTTCAGCAATTTTATTACCAATTTCAGCGTCACCATTAGCGGAAATAGTTGCAACTTGGGCAATACCTTCTTTATTGCTAACTTTTTTGCTCATAGCTTTGATTTCTTTAATCACTGCTTCCACTGCTAAATCGATTCCTCTTTTTAGATCCATTGGATTTAGTCCGGCAGCAACCGCTTTAACACCTTCTCTAAAGATTGATTGGGCCAAAACGGTTGAGGTAGTGGTTCCGTCTCCGGCCACATCGTTGGTTTTAGAAGCAACTGCTTTAACCATTTCAACGCCAATATTTTGGAATTTATCTGCAACCTCAATTTCTTTTGCAACCGTAACCCCATCCTTGGTGATTCTTGGTGCGCCAAATGATTTTTCGATCACTACGTTACGACCTTTGGGGCCTAAAGTGATTTTTACCGCATCAGCGATAATATCAACGCCTTCTAATATTTTTCTTCTAGCTTCAAAGCCAAATAAAATTTCTTTAGCTGCCATATTTTAAAAACTCCTATTATATTGTTATTATTAATTATTCGATGATTGCCAAAATATCAGATTCTTTTAGAATCAATAGATCTTGACCATTAATCTTAATTTCGGTGCCGCCCCATTTAGAAAAAAGAACTTTATTGCCAACTTTCACATCCAAAGGAATTAATTTTCCTGATTCGTCGCGAGAGCCGCTACCAACAGCAATAATCTTGCCTTCAGCCGGTTTTTCCTTGGCAGTATCTGGAATAATAATTCCACCTGCAGTTTTATTTTCAGCTTCAAGTCTTTCTACCAAAACATTAGAATGTAAAGGTCTAACTTTTATTTTATCAGTCATTTTTTAAAAATTTAGTTAATGGTTAATAATTTTTTTAATAAGATTCCTTTCAGACTTATTAGTCTTCGGTTGCAAGATATAGTAACGATAATTATTTTTGACAAGGGGTCAAAATAATTTTTTCAAATTGTGCGAAAATTCATACTACATCTGTTTAAGGTTTTTGAGGCCCTGGCAATTGGGTTGGTTAGATAAAAATCAAAATCGACAAAATTGAGTTTGGTTAGATCGTAAGATTTTTTTGTCGCGAGATTTTTGGTGGTTTTGAGCCAATTAGCTTTGGTGATTTTACCAATGCTTGTAAATATTGGATATTCTTTTGCTAAAATTATTCTTAATTCAGCGATATTTTTAAAGCCAAGATCGATATTTAGGGCTTTGGCGATATCTAAGATAATTTCTACATCTTCTTTGGCCTCTCCGGGAGCAAATACTACTTTGCTGGTAATTTGCGGGCGTCCTTCATTATTGACGTAAATGGCATTTTTTTCGCTGTAAGCACTAGCGGGTAAAATTACATCGGCAATTTCTGCCGCTTTATCGCCGTGAGAGCCGATATAAACCACAAAGCATTTTTCTAATTTTTGAAAATCAATATCATCATCAACTGAATGTAAAAATACTAATTTTATCTTGCCATCATCGGCTTTTTTAAGTATTTGATCAACATCATTGCCATTATTTGGTACAAAGCCAATTTCAAGGCCATTAACAATGCCGCTTGAGCGCTGCAAAACATTGAAGCCGTTAAAATTAGGATCAGTTAAATTATTGGCAATATTATATTTTTCGGCAATTTTTTTAGCATAATCCAAAATTAACTCGCCATCTTCACCATTAAGAATTGAGGCGCCAATAATCAGCATTGGCTTGGTTGATTTTTCAAGAATTTTATTATAAGGAGATCTGCCGGCAATGATATCTTCTAAAATTTTAATTTCTGAGCCCAGATAATCATATTTGTAAGTTAGATTGCCATTAAAGCCAATTACGGCGACTTTAAACCCGCCTTGTAAATATCTTTTTCTTAAGCGGGCATTGATAATTGGGGCTTCTTTTTTGGGATTAGTACCAATTAATAGGCAGGAATCGGCTTGTTCAATATTGGCAATATTGCTATTAAATAAATAAGCGGCGCGATCATTAGGAGTAAATTTTTCTCCTTTAAGGCGACAGTCAAAATTATCGCTGTCTAATTTTTGCATCAAAATTTTGAGGGCAAAAATTTCCTCAACTGCGGATAGGGGGCCGGTCAAAGCTGCGATTTGATCGCCAGTAATATTTAATAATTGCTTTTTGATGGCGTCAAGCGCGCTATCAAAACTTGCTGCTTGTAATTTGGCGTTACTTCTAACATAAGGCTTGTCGAGCCTTTGATATTTAAGCCCATCATAGCAAAATCTGCTTTTATCAGAAATCCATTCTTCGTTAATTTCTTCATTTAATCTTGGTAAAATTCTCATCACTTCTAAACCTCTGGAATCAATGCGAATGTTACTACCAACTGCATCCATCACATCAATTGATTCGGTCTTTTTTAACTCCCAGCTGCGGGCTTTAAAGGCATAAGGCTTAGAAGTAAGGGCTCCAACCGGACATAAATCGATAATATTAGCAGAAAGTTCTGAGGATAGGGTTTTGTCTAAATAGCTAACAATTTCCATAGTTTCGCCGCGACCAACTGCGCCAAGTTCTTCAACTCCGGCAATGTCAGTTGCAAATCTTACGCATCTGGTACAATGGATACATCTGGTCATTTGAGTCTCAATCAAGGGCCCCATATCCTTATCTTTTACCGCTCTTTTATGCTCGTGATAGCGACTGGTTCCAGCGCCATATTGATAGGCTTGATCTTGTAAATCGCATTCGCCACCTTGATCGCAAATCGGGCAATCAAGAGGGTGGTTAGCAAGTAAAAATTCCATCACCCCTTCCCGGGCTTTTTTAACCATTGGACTGTTGGTATGAATTTTCATACCTTCAACTGCCGGCATTGCGCAGGAAGCCACTGGTTTTGGCGGACCACCCTCAACTTCTACCAGACACATACGGCAATTGCCGGCAATTGCCAGTCTCTCATGATAACAAAATCTTGGAATTTCAACTTCAGCTAATTCGCAAGCTTGAATAATGGTTATGCCTTCAGGAATGGTGATTTGGCGATTATTAATTGTAACTACGGCCATGTTTTTATTTGTAAGAAATGCTTAAAAAATATTTTTCTTAAAATGGGATATCATCGTCAATCTCTTCCACATTAATGCTGTTTTGTGATCTGGAGTTATTGCTGCCAGAATCGTTATTGCTGGAAGAAGTTTGAGAATTACGGTTAGAATCAAGCATTTGCATGGTGCCACTATAATTTTGCAATATTATTTCAGTGGTATATTTTTCAACACCGTTATTATCAGTCCATTTTCTGGTTTGCAGGCTACCTTCGATGTAAAGTTTGGAACCTTTTTTGACATAACCCTTAACAATACCAACCAGACCTTGAGAAAAAATAACGATACGGTGCCATTCGGTCTTATCCTTTTTTTCACCGGTATTTTTATCTTTCCAGCTTTCAGTAGTTGCAAGACTAAAGCTGGCGATTTCACGACCATCTTGAGTTGATCTTATTTCTGGATCACCGCCGACATTGCCGACTAAAATTACTTTATTGATTGACATATATTCTTTTGGTTTTTTAATTAGGAAAAATTTCGCCTTTTTTGGTTAAAAATTAAAGCGAAGTTAAAAAATAACAACTAAGCTTGCAATAAACAAGAATAAAATTAACTTTTAATCCAAAAACTATGAAAAAAATATTTATTTTACTCAGTTTTCTAACCTCATTTTTTTTATTTATGAATCTATCAAATGCAAAAACTACTAATCAAAATTTAGAAAATACTTTATATATTGATTTAAAATATGGCCGGGTGGTAATTGAAATGTTGCCTGAAATTGCCCCTAAACATGTTGAAAGAATTAAGATTTTAGCCAGACGCAAATTCTATGATAATGTTAAATTTCACCGGGTAATTGATGGCTTTATGGCACAAACCGGCGATCCAACCGGCACTGGCATGGGTGGCAGTGATTTGGAGGATCTAAGGGCGGAATTTTCTGACGAACCTCCTATTCGTGGCGCGCTTTCAATGGCCAGAGCCGCAAGTCCAAATAGCGCCAATAGTCAATTTTTTATCGTTACCAAAGATTCTAGATTTTTAGATCGTCAATATACAGTTTGGGGCCGGGTTATTTCAGGCATGGAATTTGTTGATAAAATCAAAAAAGGCACCGGCGATAATGGCAAAGTCAATGATCCAGATGTGATGCTAAAAGTTAGAGTGGCCTTGGATGTTGAAAAATCATAATTAATAAATGAGCAAAATTAGGTTATTTAGCAGAGAAAAAAATTTTCATCCAAATCAGCAAGTTGCTGTTATTGATGAGGATTTTGATTATTTGTTTAAGGTAATGAGAAGCAAGATCGGGGACCAATTTTGCTTGTTTAATAATTTAGATGGGGAGTGGCTTGGGAAGGTAATTTCAATTGGCAAAAAATCAGCTATGGTTGAGTTGCTTTCTAAGCAGAGCGATTATTACCAATGTCCAAATATTAGCCTGGCTTTTGCACCGGTGAAGAATGTGCGAATTGATTTTATTGCAAGCAAAGCAACCGAGCTTGGGGTAAGAAAATTTATTCCCTTGATTGCTAAACATAGCGTGGTTGACAAAATTAATTATCAGCGTTTTGAAGCTAATATTAAAGAGGCGGCGCGGCAATGTAAAAGAGTTGATATTGCTGAGATTGTGCCATTACAAAAATTGCGTGATTTTTTAGTAAGCAAAAATATCAAAGATAAGATTTTGATTTTATGCGATGAATCGGGGCTAGGTAGCAAAGCAAGTGAAATCCTGCCAAAAATTAAATCAGCAATTAATCACGATCAAGAAATTGTAATATTAATTGGCCCCGAGGGCGGCTTTGCTGAAGAAGAATTCATGATGATGCGAAATCTAAGTAATTTATATAGCCTGAGTCTGGGGCCAAGAATATTAAGGGCCGATACTGCTTGCATTGCTAGCTTAACTTTGGTGCAGGAGTTTTTGGGAGATTTTTAGCTTCTGGTTGGCTCCAGGAGTCGTCAATAAACTCCTTCCTGCGGCAGGATTTGTTTCATTTTTGAGTTGTGGTAAGAAATTCAGGAAATTTTAGCTAAATAATATTGGCCAATAACTTATGCCAAAATTATGAGCAAATCAAGTTCAAGTGATGAATATCTGGGTGAGCAATCAAGTGGTGATAATGAAAAATTAACGCCCGTAAAAACTAGATCAAAATCTCAGCCGCAATCCAAAGATGACAAAATATCAGCGCAAATCAGTGAGCAAATAAAATTAGCATTATTAATTGATGAAAATGGCAAAGTAATACTACAAAGCATTGCGGGCAGACCACCGAGTTTTGTTAGTACTAAAAGGCAAGGGCTTCACGCTATTGATGAATCTCCGCTTCCCTCGAAGATGATAATTGAGGTAATTTATATCGAGAAATTTTGTAATGGCCTTTGAAGGCTTGATATATAAGGGCTAATCAGCGCTGGTCGAAAAGTTAACCAGACAGTAGCGGTCAATAGATCCCTTCCAGGCTAGCGAAGCGTTACTAGTGCATTTATTTATTCACGATGATAAGGGTGGTTATTGATGATTGAATAAGCGCGGTAGATTTGTTCGATGAGGATGATTCTGACCATCATGTGGGGAAAGGTTGTGAGTCCTAAGGATATAACCAGGCTGCATTTATCGATTATTTTTTGGTGGAGACCTTCTGCGCCGCCGATGATGAAGGTGAGGTCGGAATTGCCGTTTAGTGCAAAATCACTGATTATTTTAGCAAAATTTTGGCTCGAAAATTGTTTGCCTTTTTCATCTAAGGCAATTAGTTTGGAATTTGGTTTAATTGCTTTTAAAATTAAATCAGCTTCATTTTCCTTGATTTGAGGTTTAGAAAAATTGCCGGAATTTTTTGGTAGCATTTCTTTTAGCGAGATGTTCCATTTTAATCTTTTGGCAAAATCATTGAAAATTTTTTGATATTGGCTGCCTTCAAAACTACCAATTGCAAGAATGGTTATTTTCATAAGTTATAAATGATATTAAAATGAATAAAAATATGCCAAAGACTGCTAAAAAAAATAATCAAAGGATCGCAATTTATCCCGGTACTTTTGATCCGATAACTTTGGGCCATTTGGATATTATAAAAAGAGCAATTGGAATTGTCGATAACCTTATTATTGCAGTTGCTAAAGATAATGCCAAAAAGCCTTTATTTAGCCTTGATGAAAGGGCTGAGATTATTAAGCGGGAAATAAAAATTTTCTCTTCCCATGATTTAGCAAAAATTTCAGTGGTAAAATTTGAGGGGCTGTTAGTTGATTTTGCTAGGCAAAAAAATGCTACCATTATTGTCAGGGGTCTAAGGGCGGTATCTGATTTTGAATATGAATTTCAGATGTCGGCGATGAATAGTAAGTTAAATTCTGATATTCAGACCATATTTTTACCAGCCTCAGAAAATTATCATTTTACCGCTTCAAAATTAGTTAAAGAAATCGCCCGGCTTGGTGGCGATATTTCAAAATTTGTTTCTAAAAATGTGGTTCATAAATTGCAAAAAAAACTATCTTTAAGTAAGAGCTAATGGCGCCTGAAGAAAAGACTGAAATTTTAATCATTAGTGATGGCAGGGCCGGCAATGACTCGCAATTAATTGGCCTTGCACAAAGCATGAAGCTAAAATACAAAATCATTAAAATCAGCTATAATATTTTTTCTTTTTTGCCTAATTTTTTATTGCCAAGTAAGGATTTTGCGATTGATAAAATCAGTAAAGAAAAGCTTTTGGCAATCGATTTTACCCCCCATTTTATCCTTTCTGCTGGCAGAAGATCTGCTCCAATTGCGCTTTATTTAAAAGAAAAATTAGCGCCATCACCAAAGATTATTCAGATTATGAATCCTAATTGGGATTTTAAAAAATTTGATTTAATAATTTTACCGCGACATGATTTTAAAGACCAAATTACCGCTAAACGCTATGATAATGTGAGGTTAACTACTGGCTGTCTTAGTAAAGTAAATGATTTGGAAATTAAAGCAGCGGCTGAAATATTTAAAACCGAATTTGAAAAGATATTTCCAAATAGCGGCCAAAAAAAAATTGCCTTACTGATTGGCGGATCTTCCAAAAGTACGGTTTTTGATGATGAATCAGCGTTAAAATTAGCCAAAATAGTTTCAAAAATCTGTAATCAGATGAATGCAATGTTAATTGTGCTAACCAGCAGAAGAACTGGCAAAAAAATTACTGGAATTGTAAAATCTAATCTTAATTGCACTAATAAATTTTTTGATTGGCAAGAAATAGCCGCAAAAAATCCCTATTTGGGAATTTTAGGCTATAGTGATTTTTTTATTGTCAGTGCCGATTCAGTTTCAATGTGCTCGGAATGTGGAGCTACCGGCAAGCCAGTCTATATTTTTGATCATAAAAAAATCTCTTCTGACAAACATAAAAGATTTCATCAAGATTTATTTGCAAAAAATTATACTAAGCTGTTAGATGATGATATATTAATTTTAGAAGATTTCGGACAAAAAAAATTATCAGAAAATATTGAGATGGCGGGAATAATTAATAGAAAATTTAGCCTTTATAATTGACTTATAAATAAAGTTGTTTTTATTTAAGAGTTTATTAACAAACTCTAGGGTTTGATTGGTTGATGGGTTTTTTAAATATTTATAATATCAAATTTGGCGGTTAAATTAAGGCAAATTCATTTTAAATATCTTGTTAAAATTTGGTTTAGATTGATTCTAAGCCGGGTGATAGCTTTGCTTTCGCTGCTATTTTTTATTAGCTCTTGTAGTGATCAGGGTTGTATTGAGGCCGATGATTTTGGCGAATATGCGACGCAGACGCTAACCATCAGTTCTAATGTTAATTCCAATAATTGTAATTACGATTCTACTCTAGATCTAACCGACCCCTCTCAAGGTAGCGGTTTAAAAGATTGTTTTACTAGGGGTGCGCCAACTATCATTGATGAAAATGGTAACTCGCCAGTCTTTAGCGCCCCAAATACCAAAGGCTGTTCAGGTCTTCAGGATCCAACTATTGTCAATGCGCCATTATTTAAACAATTATGTGTAGATTATTGTGTTGCCAGTTGTATTGAGGGGGCATCAACCGGCGGAAGTACATCTGAGCCACCTTGGCAAGTAACTGCCTCTGATGGTACTATGGTGATTTCACCTCTATCCTCAGTTTTAATTAATGTCACTGGAAATGTCGTTTTGGGCAATAGCCTCAATTTACCAAGTGCTTATGTTGGGGACGCTCTTTATGGCTTACAATCATCAAATATTAATTGGGATAATACAGTTATTGACGTTAAAAATGGCCAAACTCGTAAAGTAACATTTAGTGGTAAATGGGCCAATGGCGCCGGTAAGATATTTGGGGATAGCTCTAATTGGGCAGATATTGCCAATGGCGCAAGGTCACTTGCCGCTTATGTAGTTGCGGCTCCTGCCGGCTATGATTTTGATTATAGTCAAAGCAGCGAAACCGCCGGAGCAAAAGGCGTACCTTTATTTGCTGATAGTAATGCCTGGAAATGTAGCTATACTGGCTCTACTAATTTGCAGTCAAATTGTCTAAGTGGCGATTATGATGCTGTCAATGGTTATACCAGCGCAATAGATAATGTTGCAACTCTTAGCCTTTACAATATCACATCCAGTAAAAAAGCCGATAATATTGGTAGTATCGGTGGGATGATTAGGTGGGATAATGATGGTTTAAATGATACTGCTTATGATCCCTTTAGTGCTAATAATTGCGATAGTGGTGATTGTGGCATTATTACTGTGGCGCCAAATTTTGGTCAAATTCTTGGCGATTTAGCAGCTGCTGATCTTAGTATCTCAAATAGCAATAATTTTGCTGTCGCTGTCGCCTTTAAGCCTTTACTGACCGGTAATTCCTGTAATTTTAATCTCAGCGTTGCGGTACTTGATTCTGATAATACCCAATTATATAGCCATAGCATAACGCTTGATCGCTCTAAATGGAGCAATACCGGCGCTGACGCAATAAAAGTCTCGCTTGAGGCTGGGCATAAATTAAAAATTACCCATAATTCTACTAATTATACCACTACTGGCAGTACAGTTAAAAACTGCGGAACCGCAATTGCAATGAAGTTTTTGCCATATCAGGATATTTTAATGGCCAAATCCGGTCTGGTAAGTTTTAAAATTTTAGGTGGCGCTACCGGGGTTGTTTCTGGTAGCTGCTCGATAGTTGGGCGGGTCATTAATCCGGCGGGAAGCCATGTTGATCAAAATGTAAACTTTACTTCTGATTTTTATGAATATGGTAATTTTAATAGCTCTGCTGATCCGCTTAATAATCTTAGCGTTGTTGCCGCCTCTAATAGTTCTCATAGTTGGAGTAATAAGATATTTGTTAGAAAGGGGCAAATAATTCGCTTTGCTCCGGAAAGCTGGCTTGGTACCTGGAATAGTGAGGCTGGTCCTCGAAAATGCGGAATTGGCATGGCAATTAATATCGAGGAAAGGCCAGCTTTACTTTGCAGAGGATTTAATAGTGACGCAATTCCTAACCCGAGTTGTACGCAGGATTTTTCGACCGGCGTTTTAACGGGCTGTCTAGCAACTTCTTCTGATTGCAACACTGATCCTGCCGCTCTTTGTAACGCTGTGAGCTGTCAGCCAGCAATTTCCTGCACTGACGGTACGGTTGATAATTTTTATCAAAAAACCAGCTGCAGCGTAACCCCATTATCTTCAGCTGACTTTAATACTCAATGCTCGGGAGTAACTGGTATGACTAGTGGCACTTGCAATGAATGTGGTAATAGGAAGCTTGCTAATGCTCAAAAAGCAGCGATGATTTCACAAAATAATTTGATTCAATGTTACGATCTTGAAAATTATACCGGTAAAGTTGCTAATATTGCGGTTACTACCGGCTTTGCTATCGATAATGATGGTAAGTTAATTGATGATCCAAATACCAAGGGAGCGCTTAAATTATCAGGATTTAACGGCGTTTATGGTAATTTTGCCAATTATGCTCTGTCTCCTAATGATCCGCCAGATGCAGTAAATCATAATGTCACTTATGGCTTAACTAGCCCGCTAATTTTTACGCAAACTGGTCGCTTAAAGTTTTTGATCTTAAGTGGCAATGATTTTACTAATATTACTACCACCAATTATAGCGGTAATGCTCCGTTAGGAAGCGCCTATACTGGCGATAATGGCTATAAGATAAGTTTTGGCGGGCAATTAAATTTTTCAAATGGCGATTGGTTAGAGGTAATTTTATGCCAGGAGGTAGATAGTGGCCCGGCAGTTTGTAACCGAGTCTCCAGGCCACCAGCACTTACCGACGGATCTAATATAGCGAGGGTTGTTGAATTAGATGATGCAACCGCCAGCACTATTTTGCAACCAACCACTAAAACCAGCTTTAATTTTGATGAATTTGGCAATATACTTAGAATCAATAATGCTTCTGATAGCCCGCAGCCAGATAATGATTTAGTAGCGATTGGATCTGATTATTATGTTCATAATTATCTTGGTCTTTCAAGCGCCGATCTTGCAAATTTAACTGATAGTCAAAAGAAGAAAATTAAAAGATTAAGATTAAGCTTTAAAATTAAAGATCCAGAAATTTTCAACTGCTCTACTAATGGTGGCGCCAATAATGGTATATTACTCATCAATCCTGCTTATAGTGCCAAAAGTAATTGTTCTACTAGTGACCCAATTAGTACTCCTAATGGGGTTCGGGATTTTCAGGATCCAAGAAGTGACAGTTACAGCCATTGTCATTTAAATTCCGGTTTTACCGGCGCAACATGTGGCGATGATGAATCTCCTACCACTACTGAAGATCTTCCTAGTGGCAAAACCCAATGTTTAAAGCAATTTTATTGCGGTAATCGATATGCTAATAATACCGGGGAATATTATGTTACGGTTAGAATCAAGGATCCTAACAATACCATATCAAATATTGTATCGTCAGTTATTGAGCCGGTGATTACGGTGATGGATGGCTCTAAAGATGGCACTCAAATCGGTCAGGCCCAGCTAATTTATAGTATGATTATTTCTGATGGCCGTTATCAGGCAATATTAAGCATGTGTCTGGTCTTAATGTTTACATTTTATGGCGTTGGATATTTAATGGGGGTCAGCGAGCTTACCCATTCGGAATTGATGATCAGAGTGATTAAAATCGGAGTAATTTACTTATTTGTTGGGCCAACTGGATGGTACTGGTTTAACCTCATAATTGTTAAATTCTTCAAGCAGGGCACTGATTATGTAGCCTTTTTAATGGCAACTTCTTTTGATAATTCGCCAAAAATTGCCGGCGCGCTTGCCTCTGGCGATTATTACGATAAATCGATATTATTTTCCAGCGTCGATGATGTTTTTGGCATGTTCTTCTCACGTGCAGTGCAGGCCAAAGTATCAGCCTTGCTATTTGCTAGTATTTTTGGCTTCCTCTATCTTTACATCATTTATTTGAGCTTTTTCTTATATGTCTATGCGGTTGCTAATGCGGTGCTGCTATATTTGACGGCCCAGGTCTTTATCTCGATCTTATTTATTTTGGGGCCGATATTTTTTATCTTCCCATTATTTAATCAAACTAAAAATATGTTTGATAATTGGATCAAGGCCCTGATTGGCTTTTCTTTACAGCAGATATTTTTACTCACTACTTTGGCATTTTTTAATATGATGATGTATGAGGTGATAAAAATGTCGCTTGGCTATAAAGTTTGTTGGGATGATGTTTGGGTTATCAATATCATCACCAGAATTAAATTATTATCATTTTGGACTATCGCCTCGCTACCGCCAAGAACCAATCCGCAATCAGAAGTCGGAAATGTCGGCAATTCTGAGGGCATACCGTCATTATTTTCAATTCTTTATATTTGGATTATTGCCTCTTTAATGAATAAATTTGTCGGCTTTATGACTGATCTTGCTAGCAGCATTGGTGGTGGTATTAAAGCTAGCTCGATTGCTGATGGGCTAAAAACTGCGGCTAAGGAGTTAAAAAGCGCAGCGATGCAAAGCGATTATCTGCCGTTTAAACATATTAACCAGGCAGTTAGGGGCGCTATTAATGAAAAAATTAATAAATTAGACGATAAGCTCTTTGATTCCGGTAAAGTTGCTGACGACCGACGCAGGCAACAAAAAGCGCAAGATAAACAAGACAGTGCCAATAAAGCATCCTTACGTAAAGCAGGTAAAGAAGGCGAAAGTGCCTTTAAAAAAGAATATGGCGCTGATCATGCCAAAGCACTTGATGCCATTAATAAAGATGCTAGCTTGAGTGCAGAACAAAAATTAGCGAAAAAAGATGAAGTTCAAAAGAAATTTGCTGACAAAATGTCAGCCAAAAAAGATGAGGCAATAAGTAAGCAAGGTAAAAAATTAGGTTTAAGCGCCGAAGAGATTCAAAAACTCAAGGAAGATAAAGGCTTTAAATATCGCGGTAGTAATGTTTTTGGCGCTGGTATTGCCGCTATAAGACAATATGCATCTGGTGATATGAAGGCAGTGGCTGATGATAAATTAAACACCGCAATCACTCACGCAGAATCCAAAGCAATAATGAAAGATACTGACGCTGAAGGTAGAAAAGCAATTACTGAGGTGGTTAAGAGTGGTGATATAAAAGTTGAAAAAAGTAAAGCTGAAAAAGCTGGCGATGCGGCTAAAACTGTTGCCAAAGCAACTAAAATTGCCGCTCAGGCAACAATCGCACTTCCGGTCGCAGCTACAATTACTTCAGCAGTAGTTGGTGGTGCCTATATTGGGATTAAGGGAGGTATTGATCGTGCTTTAGGTAACAAAAATGCCTTTAAACAGGCAAAAGATCAGGTGCTAAATAGTAAACTTGTAGATAATCCTTTAGTTAAGGGTGCCGCGGTAAATACTAAAAAAGCGGTTATAGCAACAGCAGAAGCGACTATAAGTGCAAGTAAGACTGTTGTTAAAGGCGTGGAAGCAGTAAGTAGGGGCGCTGCCGGTGTTGTGGCCGGAGGTGCAGGCCTGGCTCTAGGAGGGTTAGCAGTAGCGGCAACTTCGGTAGCAACTACTACCACCGCAATTGCTGGAGGTATAGCGACAGCTACCAGCGGAGCAGTTGGAACTGGTGTTGGAATTGTTGGTGGAGTGATGGGTGGAGTGGTTGGAACTGGTCGTGGGCTTGTTGAAGGTATAAAAAACTTTAAGACTAGCATGAATATTCCAGCGGCAATAGCGGATGGAATTGGTACCGGAGCCAAAAAAGGATTTAAGACTGGATTTGACAAGTTTGGTGGTGCGGGAAGTATTAAAATTGCCAAAGCTACCGCCAAGCTTGCCACTGAAATTTCAAAGCCCGGAGCTTCTTTCCTTGATAGTAACTTCGTTCAAAAACCTATTAACTTTTCTAAGAAACAATTACAAAAATCTAGCGATATCATCAATTCTTCAGATTATGATAAAACGGCTAAAAATCTAGAAAAACAAGGCTTAATTGACCGATTTGTTCCAGGTACTGCAGCTCTTGGTAGAAGCGATAAAGATAAGAAATTGATCAAAGATCAAATGAAGCAAGATAAACAAGAGCGAGAAGTCAAGCAACCTGATTCCAGTAGCATCAAAACTGCTGCTGACTTACAAAAAAGAGCAGAAGTTGAAGATGCTTTATCGCGGCCGGAAGCCAATCACGATCTTGGTATCAGAGCAACTGATACTTTATCGGCTAAAATATTTGGACGTGAAAAATTTGGAAGCCGCAAATATAGTAGTGATGCCATAAAAGACGTCAAACAATCAAGACGTGAAGCTTTTGAACAATCTACCGAGGATCAGTTAAAATCAGCAGAATCAAGACAAGGGGTAATCCAGTCTAATATTGATAAATTTACGGCGGATCGCGAGCAAATCAGACAGCACCCAGCGATGCAAGCAATGCAGCAAATGAGAGCGGGGCTTGATGCCGCCAAAACACCTGAAGCAAAAAGAGCGGCACAATCTAGGATTGATGATTATAGTAAAAATCCGGAATATAAAAAACAGGATGCGCTAGATAAAGGAGCTTCGGTGGCTATTCAGCAACTTGAGATTAAACAGGACAATAATGACCAAAAAATTAAACAACTTAAAAAAGCCGCTTCAGCCATTGAAAGAGTTCAAGCTGTGAATAAGGGAATTAAAGATTTAACTGAGCCTCAATCTGCATCCGAAGATCAAGACCAAGGTTATAAATTAACCGGCCCTGAAATTGAGAGCGCGCAAAATCAATATCAGAATCTTGATGGTTCAGCTGAGGCTTATGAAAAATATGCTGATAAATATGAAAATAATCAGTTTAACAAAGATCGGAGGCGCATCGTTCCTCGGGCTGATGAAGATGATACTGTAATATGAAAAAGACATTAATAATTTTTTCCTATTTTTTGATAATTTTTTTATCTTCTTGCGCTAATAACCCTGATTATTCAGATCTTGGCAAGATAAGCTTTAGCAATAATGTCAATAAGAACTCCTTCACTTTTTTAGTCAGTGACGAATATCTCCGATCAAATGATGAATCGCCAGCCGATAAAAATTATCCCAAAATGACCACAGCAGAGGCAAAATTATTAGTTAAAATTCTTAAAGCTAATGGCAATTGCCTAGATCAGGATGGTCACCCATCTTTTGTAATTATCTCAAAGCAAGAAAAAATTTACGATACTACTTTTTCACATTTAATTGAACAAAATTACAATGCCAGACCAGCAGTACCGGCAATGTATTTTGGAAAATGTAGTGAAAAAAAATAAAATTCTCCCAGATTGCCGCGTTGCCCGCGAGGAGCCCCAGCCAAAGCGGCAATCCAGGAGAATTATTAAACAAAACCAGCATTACTTAAGTTAAATGAGTAAAATATTTTTACTTGAGAATAGTAAATTCTTAAAATAACATGTCGGGTGGCAATTCTATAAAATCAAACGCATAATTATAAAATCTAACTAAAATGGCCTTAAATTTAAATATTCCGCAGCTTACTTTACTAAAACCTAAAATTTCAATATTTGGAGTTGGTGGTGCTGGGGGTAATGCGATTAACAATATGATTAAATCCAATCTTGAAGGAGTAGAATTTATTGCTGCCAATACTGATGCTCAGGCTTTGGAAAATTCTTTGGCCGGTAATAAAATTCAACTTGGCGTAAGTACTACTCGTGGCCTTGGCGCCGGTTCTTTTCCAGATAAAGGTAAGGAAGCGGCAGAAGAAAATATCGATGAAATCAATAAATATCTTGAAGGTAGCAATATGGTTTTTATTGCTGCTGGTATGGGTGGTGGTACTGGTACCGGGGCAGCGCCGGTGATTGCCAAATTAGCTCGCGAACAAAATATTTTAATTGTTGGGGTAGTGACCAAACCTTTTTCTTTTGAAGGTAAATACCGTATGGAAACTGCTGAAAGAGGAATTGAAGAGTTAAAAAAATATGTTGATACTTTGATTGTAATTCCTAATCAAAATTTATTTAGAATTGCTAATGAACATACTACTTTTGAATCAGCATTTAAGATGGCTGATGATGTGCTTCATGCTGGGGTGAGGGGTGTTACTGATTTAATTACAATGCCGGGTTTAGTTAATCTTGATTTTGCTGATATTAGAACCATCATGACCAAAATGGGTAAAGCGATGATGGGTACTGGTGAGGCTGAGGGTGAAAATCGTGCAGTAGTTGCGTGCGAAGCAGCAATTTCAAATCCGCTATTAGATGATATTTCAATTAAAGGTGCCAAAGGAGTTTTGGTAAATATGACTGGCGGTCCGGATATGACTTTATTTGAAGCCGATATTGCAGTTAACACTATTAAAAAAGAAGTTGATGCTAATGCTAATATTATTTTTGGTTCAGCCTTTAATGAAAATATGAAAGGCAAAATCAGAATTTCAGTAGTTGCAACCGGTATTGATGAAGATGAATATCAAAAAGAAATTCATTCTAAAATTAATGTTGAGCCAAGCAGATTTAAAGTTGCTAATCGCGATAATATTGATCAAAAAATTCCGCTAAAACCATTAAATAATCAGACTTTTTTTGATTCTGGAGTGGCATTAAATCCAGGTGATGAGATTACAAGACAAGCTAGCCATGATCAATTTATGGCCAAAAAAGCTGCCAATAAAAAATCAGCTTCTGATGATTTTGGATTTACCCAGGTAAGTTTTTTTGAAAATGAATTAGAACAAAAACTAAGTAATGATGATGAAAATGAGCAAGAATTAAGCAGCAAAACCGTTAAAAAAGAACAAAAAACCTTTATTGCAAGACCCGAATCAAAATCAAAAATCAGCCCAGAATCAAAAGCCAAAAAAGAATCTTCATCTTTTAGCTTATTTAGCTTTATGGGTATGGGCAAAAGTAGCAAAGATAAGGACTCCGATCAAAAACATTTAGAACTTTTTGAACATGAAGAAGTAACCAAAGAAGAGCAAATAGTTTACCGGCCAAAAAATGCCAGAAATGATGATTTTTATCAGGAAGAATCAGATGATATTAATGTTAGGCCAAAGAAAAGAGAGGTTAATCAAGAATCTGAGGCGATTACCAAAAATATCAATCAGAAATCCAGCCAATTATTTGATGATTATCCAGAGTCAAATGAAAAAGAAATAAATCAAGGCCAAGAAGATGAAGATATCGTAAATATACCAGCTTTTTTTCGCAGAAAAAAATAAGTAATCGGTAATAAAAAAAGATATGAAAATAGTCACTATTTTTAACGATAGAGCCAAATCTTTAAGCACTAAAGCAGCTAAAATTTCTTTAACCAAAAAAGGACTAACGGAAGCAAAAGAAATTGCCGGCCAAATACTAAAATTATTAATGCCATTAATGCCAGCCGCCGGCCTCGCTGCCCCACAAATTGGCATTTGCAAGCAAATATTTCTTTATTCTTGGAATGGCCGCAGTAGAAAATATCGAAACCATAATTAATCCTGTCTTTAAACCTTTAAGCAACGAGACCGATTTATTATGGGAAGCCTGTTTTTCTGCTACTCAAGATGATGATAATCAGCCAAAAATAGCCAAAGTTGAACGTTATACTAAAATTTTAGCAAGTTATTACGATCTTGAAGCTAAAAAACAACAACGCCTTCTTGAAAATTTCAGTGCCCGCATTTTTCAGCATGAGTATGATCACTTACTTGGCATCGTCAATGTTTATAAAGCTGACGCCAAGATTAAAGAATTCACAAACCGCGATGAAATGAAGAATTTTTTCCAACAATTTAAAATAGCAAATCCCGGTAAAATTCAATATGTTCAACCTAAAATAGTTTAATAAGCTAGGGCGTATTATCAATTACAGATTCTTGTAGGTCAACAAACCTTACCAGTCACTTCTTGTAGTTTCTCTAACTTGCTAATCAGATACTCAACTTAGGTCTTTTGTAATTGAGAAATTATACCAATTCCCATCTTTAAATATATTATTAACACCTCTAATATTTAGATTATTATCAATCTAAATTTCTTAATCATGCCCAAAACAATAATATCAGAAAAAACATATATCACCGCGCAAAACGAATTAAAAAAAATCAAAATTGAAGGAACTTTATTTAAAAAGCTTCAGGCGGTTAAACTAGCATACGAACATGGTATCAAAGAAACCGCAGAATTCCTAAATATCTCTCCTGTCTCAATAAGAAATTGGGCAAGATTGATAAATCAAAATAAACTAGATTCATTAAAGATAGGGACTAAACATCGGGACGGGATTAAACTCAAAAAACTTCACAAAGAAAAGATCAAAAAATGGTTAGAAAAAGATCCAAATATTTCAATAATTGACGTCAAAGAAAGAATTAAAAATCAGTTTAATCTTAAGGTATCAAAATCAACAATTCATAGAGCCATGAAGGATTAAGGATTTTCTTATATTACCCCAAGGAAGAATCATTACAAACAAGATAAAGAAAAGGCAGAAGGCTTTAAAAAAAATCTTCAAAATAACATAGCAAAAGACGAGGAATTATGGTTTTATGATGAGAGTAGATTTGGCGCTCATAAGAAAGGATAGCAATAGTTATGGATGGTGCAGGTTGGCATCAATCAAGTAAATTAATAATCCCAAGTAATATAAGAGTTATAATTTTGCCGCCGTATTCGCCAGAGTTAAATCCCATAGAGGGCCTGTTGAATTCCAACAATAATTCAAATTTTTTCCCCAAAATTCTAAATTC
>CAZUPN010000015.1:0-7918 GCA_964622015.1 uncultured Rhizobiaceae bacterium
TCTTGTTCATTTTTTATAATAAAATAAATAATTGGGGAATAAAAAATCATAGAAAATACAAGCGAAGTAATTGCTGATATCATCACAGTTTTTAATAGTAACAAATTTCTTTTTTTCATTTTTTAGAATTTTATTGTTAGGCTTATTACTTAATTATTAACCATACTTCTGGGTTTTAATTAAGTTAAAATTTTATTGATGGCGTTTTTTTGTTAATTTTCCCTCCTAATTTTTTCACGACCCTATAAATTGTCGAGCGGGAAGGCATTTCATTAAAATTGGCCATAAAATATTTCTGTACCGCAAGTACTGATTGTTCTTTTGATTCAGCAGAATTCCAAATTTCTACCAACTCTTTCTTATTTTGTTCGTTTAGCTGCATAAATATTATTTATCTGATATATTTTGTTCTTCTAAGTCAGTCAATTCCTGAATTTTTGAGCAACCGTCATTCATTCTCTTATATACTTCTTTAAGATCTTCTTTGGTTAAATTTTTACTTTGCAGAAAATTTAAAATCCCAGATGTCATTTCAACACATATGGCTTCTCTAGTCTGCCTTGAAATTGTCAATAAATTATTTGTTTTACTTCGGTTTGAAGGTAATATTGTATTACTGGCAAAAGATTTTTCACAGTTCTGGGTTTTATAAATATAATAAGTGTTTAACGTTAGAGTTATAAATATTATTAAATAAGCCAATATAGTTATTTTATTTCTCATGATTTTATTTGATCAATTTTCTAGATTAATATTAAGGATCAATCTTAAGTATCAATTCTCTTATGTCAAATATCTTTTCTTAAATCTTTTATTTTAAATATTATTTCTTTTGTATCATAGAAAATAGTACTTAACATAAAGCGGATTATGTTAAGTACTTTTGAAAAGTGAAAAAATATTAAAGTTATTGATATTTAATTTAATAATATTAATTTAATGTTAATAATATTACTTGACTTTTATATTATTGATATTAGATTAATATCAGTGAATAATAATAACTATGAAAATTATGAATAATATTACACATTCTGCCCAGGAATCAAAAAATAGGGTCGTTACCGTTTCTTTAGGAAAAGAAGCATATAGCAAATTGGAAGAATTGGCTAATGAAAATGAGAGGAGTAAAAGTTATTTTTTAAAGAAGGCGCTAGATAATTATCTGGAAGATTTATACCTTTATAAAAAAGCAATTGCAGTTCTTGAAAAAGATGAGCCAATTCATGATTTAAAAGACATGGCAAAAGAATATGGTTTATCAGATAAAATTTAAAGATTCGGCTAAGAAAGAATTTTCTAAGTTGGAGAAAAATCTTCAAAATAGAATTTATAATTTTTTAGAAAATAGGGTTAAAAATAATCCTCATATTCTTAAAGAATCACTACTTGGCAACAAGAAGGGGTTGTGGAAATATCGGGTTGGTGATTACAGGTTAGTGTGCCAGATACTAGATGATGAATTGATTGTTTTAATTGTTGGAGTAGGACATAGAAGGGAAATTTATAACTAGATATTTCGGGAGAAAAAATGTTCAAGATTACAGCCAGAGACAACAATAATTAGCACAATGTTAGTAGCTTTATTTTATTCTGAAGGATTTTGAGATATACCACCTCTCTTGGCACCTTTTGTTTTTTTCTTTTCAGGAGCAGGATTGCTTGAAGGCTTGGCTGCAAGAGTTTTGTTATCATCACTGGAAGAATCTGTTTCTATCTTTGCTGGACTAGGTAGCTTCTTTGATTTAATTGGTTTTTGTGGAGTAGAAATTTCTGTAGTGGGATCCTTAATTACCTTCTTTGGCCTTCTTTGTTCATTGCAATAACTGAAATTAACTGGGGGTTGTTGCGCGGGATCAGGATCATTTGGATCCTTCATTTTTAATCCGGCTTCAAAATTTATTATAGCAAATTTTTCAACACCAATCTTTAAAAGGCTTTTATCAATTGGCTTTTCTAAGCCATCTGGAGCAATTACATAGTGACTTTTTATAAAGTCACTTTTTTGTTCACCACTATCTTCTATTGATATAGTTTCAACTCTCCATTTTTTATTTAAAATAATTTTTAATACTTCTTCATAAAGCTGGCCTTTTTCTGCGGAACTAAGTTGCAAAAATATATCTTTGAAAGCTGTAAACGTAATTACCATAAGTCTTGCGGTTGACTTATATAAAACCGCCTCATCATCATAACGAATCAATATTCCAGTTGATTCAAAAAATTCATCTTGTTTCTCGGTACGAGAATAATCAAAAGGTTGGCACATACAAGATGCAATTCCTTTGATCATATTAATTCTATTCCCCGGACTCTTTAACTGAGTTAATTTAGGTAATAAATCTTTAGCATTCTTTGCCGATGAAGGTCTATAGTCACCAGTATAATCAGTAAAAAGCCTTAATTGACTACCTCTAGAAGTTGTAGTCTGAGAATTAGTAGCATCAAGAAATGCTTTATCTATTGCTCCTTGATAATATAAAAATTCTTCCAATGTAAGTAATCTTCCTAGGCATTCACTTTCACCTTGAGAACCAGAGGCGGTTTTTCTTTCTTCAGGAAAAGAATTTTCTGAATCAAACAAGGAAATAAATTTACTAGCCACTCCCTCTATTTCTCTATGAATATCATATTTATCAGCTTCAATAAATCTGTCTTTAATATTTTGTATAAATTGTTTTTGTCCTTGAATATCTTGGCTACGATCTTGTGGGCTACCAAGCTTTGCTGTGACCTTCTTTCTTATTCTTCTACTGTCAGATATTTTCTTTGTTAAATCTTGTGTTATAGCTTTTATCTCTTCATCTTTCTCAGGTAAAATTGACTTTGCAATTTTGTAGAATGTTCCTGGAAGGGTTTTAATATTTTCACCCTCTAGCGCAGAAATTATAAACCTAACAAAGACACTTGGAATAACATGATTTCCTTCACTCATAGTAGCTCTGTGGTGAGAAGGTGGGATATAGAATTTATCGTTTTTATGCCCCCCATAAACATCAAAGAAGCTTCTTTCCGTTAGCAACACTTTTCCATAACTTTCATCACTGGAACTATCTGACCAATCATCGGAAATTTCTACATCATCAATCTCTGGTATAGGATTTTCTGAATCTTGAATTGGAGTATCATTATCTTTACTCATATGAACTTAAATAGTTTGTTTCACCAAATATCAGATTTGATATTGTTCTTATTTATTGCTACTCATTATTCTTTCAATAGTATCAAAAATTCTCTTGCCTTCCTGCTTGTCGCCGCCCTTGATAAAATAATCTTCTGCCCCTAATTTTATGGCTTTAACAATTGAGATATGGCTCTCGTCGGCACTGTGGATTATCACTGGAATTTTATCTTTAAGCTTTTGTATTTCTTTTAAAATATAGAAACCGGAGATATCAGAATTTGATAGAGATAAATCTAAAATGATGAGGCCAACCTGCTCTTTTGTAATATTTGGAATATCTTTCTCACCCTTTATAAAACCCAAAACTTCTTCTCCACTATTTAAGGTAAGTGATTTGAAGCCAAGCTCTTTGGCAATTTTTTCTATTAATGTACCAAAAAATTCGGCTTGGAATGAGTCATCTTCGAGAAATATGATATATTCTTTCTTGGTTTCCATTATATTAAATATTACATTAAGTGTTGACGCCAATACGCTAAAGATAACATTAACATCAGAAAGATTAAAGAATCACCTAAAATTATTAACTTTAAGACGGTGCATAAAATTTTGTTCATTTTAGAAAGCTCAGAGAGTTTATCGAGTTTATCTGGAATAAATTTTATCGGCTTTTTAAATTCCTTCCACATCTCCCAGCTCTCACTTATCTTATTTCTAACTGCATCATGATTATTATTTTTATCCATAGACTCTTAAATTTATTTTTTATCCAAAAAATCCAAAAAACACTTTGCGGCTAATCCTTGATCGACTTTCCTTTTTAAATCTCGTTTCATCGCAGGAAGATTATCCTTACTTTCTCTCTGATCAAAAGCAACAATAAAATTGTAAAGTTCGGTAGCAATATCTATCATCAGCTCTTCAGAAAAATTTTGATCGCCATAATATTTGTCAGTTATCTTGATTGCTTTAATCAAATATTTTTGACTTTCCTGGGTATTGCTAATCTCTTTTCCTGGCACTATTTCATCTGGCCTTACCCCCAGAATATTAGCTATTTTGATTAAAACTTCATCGGAAACACCATGACGTTTTTTTTCAAATCCAGTAAGTGCTTGTTTAGTTACCCCTACTCTTCTCGCCAGTTCTGTTAATTTTATGCCGTGCCTTTCTCTTACTTCTCTAAAAAAATTTTCTTTTATCACCATTGGAATTATTAATTATATAGCTAAATTTAGGCAATAATTCTGGCTACTATTATTAATAATTTATATTTAAGATTTTACCACTAAAATTTTAAAAAATTTTTAATGAGTTTTTTAGGGTTACTGTATAATAATTGATATAAAAAGATTAAAAATAATGTTCGTCATCGAATGATCTCATTTTTATTTTTCTGAGATCGGTAGCCACTTTTATAAAGCAGCTCTCAAATTTTTTTAGATAATCTCTTATAATATTATCCCTAAGAAATTTACTTTCTACTGCCAAAAATAAAATATTGTCTTTATAATTGACAAAATTTAATTTAGAAAACCAATTTTCAAATTCCTCTTTGTCTAAGTCTTTTTTAGCAACTTTCAAAATTTTGATCCATATTGAATTTTGATTATCGATTTTAATTTCAGCTTTTTCTTTGTTATCAAAGAGATCTCTAACTTCACCATTATTTTTCTCAGGCATATTTTTCTTTCTTTCTCCCGGTGCCCATCCATCTCTTAAAGATGTTCTCGTTACAGCAGCAGCATTACATTGTTTTGTGAGTATATATTGTTTTGCGGCTGCGAGAGAGTTTATAACACTTTCTTGCTCTCTATAATTTTTAACTTTAGCAATTATATTATTAGTCATAGTTCTAGAAATTCCATAAATTGGATTCTCCAACTCTTTCCTAATTTCTTGCATTTTTTCATTAAACTCAGGATCCTCAACCATATTTTTCTCTTTTCTTGAGTTTGCTTCTGAATTCGCTTTTTTAATTTCAGCAGCAAATTCCTTACTAACATACAAGTTAATTTTTGCATCCCTTATTTTTCTTTTATTTTTTTCGTCAAACTCTTTTTCTATTCTATAGTCCCTTATAGTATCCATCTTTTTCATTTCTTTAATAGCTTTAGTAACTTGAATTATATTATCACTAAGCTTTTTATATCTTTTCATACCACTATCTCTAATTAAGGTAGATAGCTTTATACCAAAATCATCTTTACCCTTATGTTCTGCTTGACTAAAATAATGAGATATTCTTTTAGTCCACCATCTTGAAAGAACTATTTTACATCTCATTAATCTTTCATAATTTACTAAACGATAAGAATTTTCATCAATTGCCCTAGTTACTAAAGGGTGAAACATTACCGCCACTTTATTCTTCCCGCCCTCTATCCCTTCACTTGTTTCAATACCAACAAACGGAAAAATAGGAGAAGAATATGATATTCGGGCGCCATGCTTTTCAATGGTGTCTAAAATTGTTTTATTACAAACTTCTAGAGATTGCTTAATTTCGTTTATATTATATCCATGACCCATTCTTGTTAATTCTTGCTGAAGCTCATATAAAGTAAATTTAACCGCAGCATCTTTATCTAAATATATTCCTTTCTTATTTGCGGCAAATTTTCTTAAAGCATCTTCGACTAACTCTTCTCGCTGTGAAGGATAATAATACTTAGTAGTACCATCTTTTTCTAAAATGGCGGCAGGATGAATGTTTACTTTGTATCCTTTTTTTCTACATTCAAACTCTCTGCTTAAAATATCAAGATATTTACCGTTTTTTCTTTCAACACCACCGAAATAATATTTAGGCATCATATCATAGAGTTCGACGGTATTTGAATATTTATCTTTATTGCGCTTAGTCTGGAAAAGTTCTAATTGAATTGGCTCAGATTGGACATATTCTTTTATATCCTTCTTAACTTTTTTTATTTCCTTATTTTGCTTTATAGTCATAATTTTTTTAATTTACAGTAATAACATTTATATATGTAATAAATGTTATTACATTAATACCTTATATAACTGTATATCTCTTTAATATATCACGTATAAATGCAGTCAGAGGAATTTTCCCTGCTTTATTTTTTATATTTAATACCTCGCTCTGAGTTAAATTAATTGTAACTTTTTGATTAAGCAGCTCATTAGATAACATGGGCCTTCCTTTTTTTTCTACTGTTTTCTTTTTTAATTTTTGATTGTCAGTATTTTTAGCTACAAAATCGTGATCTTGTTTTACTAAAAATTGCTGGTTATTTTTACCAAGCCTAGAAAGATCGAGTTTCTTTTTCATATTTTTCCTATTTAGTTATATATTGAATTAATTTGTTTAGCTGCTCACTTGCTGGTTTATATATATATCCTTTCAATCCACCCTCTTTAACATATTGAGATATTGGTTTTTTATCATCAATCATATTTATAAATGCCTTTGATTTTCGTATTTCAAAAACTGGATAGTGGTAATCATCTTTTTTTAATTCTTCTCTAATTGCTTTAGCCTCTTCTTCAGTTGTTTTGTTTAAAACGATTATAATGTTTTTATTATGCCGCTCTACTTCTATAACTGTACTAACAAAACCTTCAGCATCTAATGTATCAAAACTTGCTACAACAATAACCACATGGTCACTCATTTCTAGAGCCGGTATTACCCTTGGATCGAGATAGCCACCAAAATCAAAAATGATCTCCCCGCCGCTTAAATCTTCTGCACTTGGCAATGGTTCTTTTGGTTCTAATTTTAAAACCATTTCTTTTGAAAACATTTTCTCAATTGGAGAATAAATATCATTGGTTATTATTCCAAAGTCTAATTCCTTAGCAATTGCTACTGCGATGGTTGTTTTACCCTGCCCTCCCTTCAAACTATAAACTGTAATCTTTTTTAATTTATCTTTTTTTACCATGATTTATATTTTTAAATGACTTCTTTAATTTACAGTAATTACATTAATTACATATATTAATGTAATTACATTTATATGCGTAATAACATTAATATATTATATGGCATTTATAGCCGCCAAATATATTTACTAGATAACCAATATTAAATTGCAAGCGAAAAATACATTTATTTGGAATTAATTATTTATGCGTATAGTTTATTATGTAAGTAATGACATATATTACTGTTTGATAGGATAAAAAATATGTATATGTAATTACATTTATATATGTAATAACTAATATATCTTTAGAGTATTAATAGGAGCTATTGTTTGTATAAATAAAACATTATAAAAATTTCTATTTATTCATGGCGAACGATTCCCATAGGTTTGGTTTCTTAGCCAAAATATTAATTTAATAAACTGATTATTTATTGAATAAATTGGCTTTGTAATCTTGGTATGTGGTTATATTGTATTTAGAAATTATTTTAGTGATTCCAATCAACAATATTATAAACCCTTTAAAATCAAGGTACGAATAAAAATTCATATAATTATTTTAATGATTTATACCATCTACGGCGAACGATTCCCATATACTTCATTTATACTAAAATAAATTTTACACGATAAACAGAATTTTTTCTGTTGTGTAGTAAGGGATAGTATAGGGATAGTAAGGGATAGTAAAAAATTTATAGCTCATTAAAGCTTTATTTTATTAGGTTTGTTCTAAATTTATGGCGAACGATTCCCATAGGTTTGGGCGAACGATTCCCATAGGTTTTGGAGAACGATTCCCATAGGTTTGGGCGAACGATTCCCATATACTTAGTTTTCCAATCAACAATATTATAAACCCTTTAAAATCAAGGTACGAATAAAAATTCAT
>CAZUPN010000015.1:8018-26134 GCA_964622015.1 uncultured Rhizobiaceae bacterium
TTCCAATCAACAATATTATAAACCCTTTAAAATCAAGGTACGAATAAAAATTCATATAATTATTTTAATGATTTATACCATCTACGGCGAACGATTCCCATAGGTTTCGTGTAATGATTTTTATATATAATATCCCTGGTTATAATTACCTATCACACCTTAATTTATAAGGGTTGGTAAAGAATGTAAAAAGATTACAACTTTGATTTTGTGTAATGATTCCCATATAATATTTTAATCCTATAATCAGTAAAATTAAAACTCTGCTTGATATTTTTATGTATAGCTTAAGCCTTGGAAGAATGATTTCTATAAATCTTTCATCCGAAAAAAATTCAGTAAAATCAAGCATTTGATTAGTTTTTATTATTCATCAATTATAAAATATCTTACACCAATTCCACTGATACCGCCATTTTCTTTCGGTTGCAAGAACCTTATTCCTCTCTTTTCTAAGGCATTTTTAATTTTCTTAACCGTTTTTTGGTTGGCATTGTCAAGATTTTCTTGACTAATCTCCATTTTTTTGATCGTAAAACTAGATATATCACTAATTTTTGCTAATTCATCTTGGCTAATTCCAAGTAAAGCTCTTGCCGCTCTAATTTGCGCAGAAAATAACATTTTGCTTAAATTTGCTTGAATAATAAAAAAAATCTTTCAAAATTGACTAAAAGTTGGTTATTTCTGTCTTTTAGATAGAATAAGTCAATCTATGGGTTGATATGCCTAATTATATCAATAATTATATAGTTTGAATAGTTAATTTCCGAGCTGTGCAGAAATATCTATTTTTAAAAAATCTAAATTTTACATTTTAGAGATATTGGGAGTTAAAGAATTTAATTTTATCAGCTCTGAGGGCTTGATATAAAAGGAATCTACAAAGAAAAAGGAAGTAAAAATAAAAAAGCTTGACTTAATAAAAATTATAATTCACTATACGAAAATCTTAAAAGTAAAGCCCACAATACTTAAATTATAATTATTCCATTTTATGATATCTATAAAAATTAAAAATCTTTTCAAAGCTCTTTCCCTCTTACTAATCTTCTATTTTTTTCTTACTCATCAATCAATGGCCGAAGATGTTAGTGCGGTACTTTCTAACGTTGATAGTAAAACTGGCGAAATACAAAAGTGGGTAGGGACAAAATTTGTCCACATGGTTGCATTTTTTGCTTTTATCGCTTGGGTTGTTGGATTGGCACTAAAAAAATTAACTTGGAGCGAAGGGATAACGGTAATTATTATTATCGTACTTCTTGGTGCTACTCCGGACATTGTAGCGGCTTTGCTGAGTAGCGCCGCCGGCTCATAGCTAAGATAGATTTTATGTCAATAATTATCAATAAAGTAATCATAATGGGCTATCTAACGGATGATCCAGAAATTAAAACAACTAAAAATCATAACGAGATAGCAGTTCTTTTAGTTTTAACCCCAGATTACTATAAAACTAAGGAGGGGGTCAAGGTTGATACTTCTGAAACGCACCGGATAACGATCTTTAAATCAAGCCTGATAGAAACGATTAAAAATTATCTTAGAAAAGATGATATAGTTTATGTTGAGGGCAGTCTAATTACCACCAAATGGGAAAATTTAGCAAACAAACTTCAATATCGCACCAATATTGAGGTCAAAAATTTTGATCATATTTTAAAGTATTTTAGCAAAAAGGAGGAAGAATTAAAAGAATCTTCCTTAAATAAAATAAAAAATATTAGCAATTTATGAGAAGTAAAATTTTATCAACTCTAATAAATCCGCCATTAGTGTGTGGGGTAACTGCTCCTTTTGCCTTTATTCTTATATTGCTATTATTTATCAATTGGGTCTTAGCTAAAGATATTTTCGGCCTTCTTGGCTTTATAATTTGTCTAGCTGCAATCGTTTATTTTTATTATTATGGTCGCAAGAAAACCGCTATCGATCCATATTGGCTGAATATTTTTGTCTTATCAGTTTGGTTTTCAAAAAATAAACTGAAATATTTAATTGGCCTCATTACTAAAAAACCAACAATTATCAGAAAATGAAAAACCTATTCACAGACGATTCTTCTTTTGATTGTAGCCCATTAATAGATCATATAAAAACAATATCAAAATATGAACTCCTGCGCTCCTATTTGCCTTTTTTAGAAATTCTTTCAGACAATAAAACTATTTTTACCAGGAACAACACTCTGATTAGAGTTATTAAAATTGAAGGCATTGATAATGGTAATATGTCCTTTGAAGATCAGACAAAATATTTTCAAATTAAGAATAATCTCTTTTTCTTAGTAGATCCGGCAATAAAATTAAGCTTCCACACGGTTAGAAGAGAGCAAAATTTTCAACAGCAAGAAAGTCTAAAATTTAGTAATGCTTCTGCCCAAGAAATATCCAAAATTTGGAATTCTCAATTTGAGGGAAGTTTTTTGACTGAAAATTACCTGATAATTAGTAGGACTTTCCCAGAAATCACCAAAAACTTAAATCAATTTCTAGTCAAATTAAATTCTGCCAGAAAAGAATTTGGATTTAGTGTTGCGCAAATCAGTGATATGCTTTCCGCTTTTGGTGTTAGAGACCTAGATAATCAGAATCACTACGAGCTTTTTAGGTTCTTTTCTTATTTAGTTAATAACCACGAATTTATTTCTAAATCCCAAAATGAGTTATTTTCTCACCTCAGCCTTTCGGATTTAACTTTTCATACTTCAGATGGATTGGTCGAAATTAAGAATGATCGAGTAAAAAGATTTTCTAAAATTATTGGTGTCAGGGTTAATACTAACACCGCAGATGAGAATGTAATTAAATCTTTGCTAATGCTAAATTATGAATTTGACATCATTCAGCAAGTTAAGCTCTACACAAAAGAACAAAACCAATCCACTTTTCGTTCGATAATTAAAAGTTTGATGCAGCTACCTCAATTCGAGTTTGTTCAATCAAGAGTTAACGAATTAACTGAGGCTATGGAATTAGTTGATTCCAATCAAGATAATTACCTTGATTATACTTGTTATATAAAAGTTAATGCCACAACCAGACAAGAATTAGATGAGGCGGTAAGTCAGATTCAAAATACCTTAACTACTGAAGGCACTACCTCGTTTATTTCAACTCTTGAAGTAATGTTGGTCTTTTTTGCTATATTACCAGACCTTGATTCTTTGCTTCATAATTTACAAACTAGTACTAGAGCCAGAATTAGTACCAAAAATACTAGTGATTTTGTTGCTCTTCATCAAAATAAAGCCGGTTTTAAAAGGTCGCCATTTGGAGAAGAGCAGGTGGCTACTTTTAAAACTAGTGATAATGGTAATTATAACTTTACTTTCCACAAAGACGAATCCAATTCGCATCCTCTGGGACATACTATGATTATAGGCCAATCAGGAATCGGCAAATCGACTCTGACTGCATTTTTATTAATGAATTGTCTGAAGTTTCAAAATATCAAAATGCTTTGCTTTGATTCGTTACAAGCTCTGCAATTACCAATCTTAGCTTTTGATGGGAAATATGTTACAGTGGGCAGAGATACAGATTTAAAGCTTAATCCTATGACCCTTCCTGAGTCTTTCGTCAATAAAAAATTTCAGCAAAAATTTATTGAGATGCTTGCCGGTGGAATCGATAAAAAAGAAGAGGAAATTATTCTTGAGGCAATCAGACAAAATTATCTATTAGATCAAGAACAAAGATCACTTAAAGAAATCTTCGTTGCTTTTGGTTTAGAGGGTTTTGATGGAGAAATAAATCGTCCAAAATTGGTTTCAAGATTAAAAAAATGGATAGCAAATGATAATAATAACGGTTATTCAGAATTTTTTAACAACTCTGAAGATAATTTAAATTTTAGCTCAAATATTGTTTGTTTTGATATGAGCGAGGTAATGAATGATTCCCAATTATTAGCGCCGGTGAGTTTTTACATATTTCATAAATTCAATCAGATAATTAATGATAATCCTTCGCCTCACATTTTTTTCATTGATGAAATGCAAAAATACCTACAAAATCCTGATTTTAACCCTCACATCATAACTGCAATCAAAGAAAGCAGAAAAAGGAACGGTATATTTTTAGGCTGTATGCAAGAAGCTTCGACTCTAGTTGAAAGTCAAAGTGGCGATGAGATTATCACTAACTTAGCTACCTTGATTCTTTTTCCAACCCCAAAGGCAAGGGCAGAGCACTATATTGATGGGTTGGGTTTAACTGATAGTGAATTTTATTGGATTAAAAATTGTCCTAATCCTCGTAATGTGATGATTAAAAAAATGGGTTCTAATTCGGTAATTGTAGATGTTGATCTATCGATAATTGGCGATTATTTGAAATTATTTTCTTCAAAAGACGTTGATCGTAAGAAAATGGAAAAATTAATCAGCGTTGATCAATTTAACTGGGTTTCTAATTTCTTAAATTCAAATCAATATAGGATATGAAAACAAGCAAGTTAATAAGATCAGTAAAATTAGCAATTCTAATCATAGTTTTAGATTTAATAGGCATAAATCAGTCAATTGCCAACATGATTGTAAGTGATCCTGGGGCCTATAATTATTTTACTAATTTTGATAAAAATGATCAAAAATCACTAGAATTATTACAAAATCTTAATCTCAGTAATGATGTCATGAAAATTAATCTTACTGATATTAAAAATAGCATTAATAACAAATCCTCTTATTTTCTTAGATCTACTGATATTGAAGATTATATTGCATTTTATTACCTGTACAATCAAAAAACCCGCTCTTATTCCTATTTTACTCTTAATCCCAAAAATGACTCTTCAAGAGAAAAGCGTTATTTTAAGGAAATTACCAATCTTCTTGATCAAACTTTCCCAGAGGTGAAAGTTGGTGATAATCGCGGTTTAGAAAAACAGAAATGGATACAAAATAACCTAAGGCATGCAATAATTGTTGCGAGAACAATTTCTGGTAGTGCCGGAAAAAGAGGGGGCCAAATCTCCAATTTGGCAGAACAAGAAACCTATTCTTTAAAGGAGGGCGTTGATATGAGTAATAGTATTCTATCGGAAATATTAATTGAGCTCAGAAATAGCAATTTATTACTTGCTAGATTAACTGAAATTATTGCTACGAAAGATTACGTTGGTAAGGTGGTTTATGATCCAGAGCTTTCAGAAGAAAATGATAGAAACAGACTAAGAGACGCCAGAAGAGTCACTGAGAGTGGTAAATTTGTAAATATGACGAGGTGATTATGAAGCAAAAGAAAATTTCAGTAATAAATATTTTTGCCCCGATCCTAATTATTTTATTACCAAGCCAAGCTTTTGCAGCTAATGGTGATTCAGTTAGTTATCACCTTGCTTCTAAATTAATTACTGCCGTTGAGAATCTAAGCCTTTTTTTATATTCCTCAATTGCTACAGCTTATTTGTCGCTCTTTGTTAAAATCGCGACTATTGGACTTACTATAATTTTATCTAAATATGCTATTACTAGGACTGTACCACTAAAAGATATGATGAATTTTTGTATTACGATAGTGATTTCTAGCTCAATTGCCTTTAATGCCGATTTATTTAAATCAATATTTTATGACACTTTTTTTGATGCCTTATATCGCCTAGATCAATTTGTTGTGCAATCTGCCGCTAGTAATATACCGGGAGTTAGAAATCTTAATTTTCATTCTTTGTCTGAAATGTTTGAAGCTGTGGATAATTCTTTTGCCGCAATTAGAGATTTTGCGTTTGAGGTTGCTAATAATCAGGGTACGTTAACAGGCTCTATTGTGACAAAAATTGAAGCCTTACTTATTGCTATATTATATATTTTTACTGGTTGCTATTTTCTTATAGTGTTCACGGTTTCAATTCTTGCTGCCCATATGATGTTAGTTTTGATGCCAATAACAATTTCTCTTTACCCATTTAGAAGATTTCGTGGATATTTTTCTAACTGCGTTAGAGGTATGTTACATTACGGTCTGGTAACCATGTTTGCTTGTGTTGCGGTTTCCCTAGCTGTTTTTATTACTAATGATCTGATAGGTGAAGCTGATAGGCTTCTAAATGATGGGGTTTCTGATCTACCTAGTGCGTTTGTAACAGAGTCACTAATGATTGCTTTTATTTCCATCCTTTTAATAAAAATGAGTAGTGAGTTTGCCTCAAGGGTTTTGGCAACTGTATCTAGTGAACTTGGTAATGCCGCCCCAATGATAGCATCTGCTGCAATGACAATGGTTCAAGCGTCATATAAAACAAGTGTTGCATTAGGTGGTACAACAGCTTCTGGGGCTAGAAGTGTAATTAATTATGCCGCACGTAATACAAATAATTTAGGAAAAAATTTGTTTGGAAAAGGTAAGGCTTCGCCTAATTTAGATAAGGCAGGTAAAAATTTTTATGAGGTTAATCAATATTAAACAAAACTATGAAACAAAAATTGTTAGTAATTTCTTTATTTCTGATTTTTATTACCTCTTGCAGCAGTGGAGAGTACGTTTATAAGAAATCAAAATGTGCCTGTATGCCTTTAATTAACCATGCTGATATTAAACATGGCTAAAAAGAAAATAATAAAAATAAGGGAATATAATAATTATGCCAAGTAACTTAACTTTTTTACATCAAGAAAATCTCAAACAGCGAAAAAAATGGCAGAATATTTGCGTAATTTTGCTAGTTTTAATTTTAGTTCAATCAGTTGCGATTATAATTTTAGCTATTGAGGCTTCAAAAAATAAAGAAGTAATCAAATATGTTGAATTTTCAACTAAAGGAGATTTCGGGTTTACAGTGTTATCTGATGCAAAAATAGACCTAAGCCAAAGAAAACTTTTAATTGAACAACAACTACAAAATTACGTCGTAAATCGTGTTTCAAATATTGCGACAAAAAAGACCAATAACCGCGAATTAGATCACGAGAAGGTTGTATTTGTTATGGCTTATTCAAATATTGAAGTATCTAAGCAATATTCTAATGAGTTACTAAAAATATATAATGACTCTGAATTTGTGCGTCGCGATGTTCATATTTTTTCTTATTCAGAAATTGAAGATCGTAAATATCGATTTGATTTTAAAACCATTGATACCTACGAAGATTCTAAAATCGAAGAAAATAGATGGGTGGTATATGTTAAATATGATCTTATTGATCCAAATCAAATTAAGCTGGCTGAATATAAAGAGATTAATCCTTTAGGGGTCAAAATTACCTACTACCGAGGTGATATTGACCGTAAACAAAAAATAGAGATAAACAATGTCCTTGATAAAAATAATAACTAAATCATTTTTTAGGTCGTTAATACCAAATGTCAAATCTAAAAAAAGACCACTGATAGTATCGCTGATATTAGTGCCAATAGCAGTATTTTTTACTTCTGCCCTTATTGATTTTAAAGTGAATAAAAAACAAGTCATCGAGGAACTACAAAAATATGTCATTAGCCGTGAGTCAAACGTTGTAACTAAAAACAGCGATAATTTGAATTTAGAGCAAATTAACAAAATAAAATTTGTTCTTGCCCTTTCTTCTAATGAAATTGATCAGCAATATAATGACGAGATGCAAAATACATATTATAAATCTCAATTCATTCGTCGCGATGTTCAAGTTATTAATCATAGTTGTGATCTCATACTATATAGCGTATGTCGTTTTAGTTTTAAAGCCATTGATACCTATAAAAATGGCAAAGTTGAAGAAAATAAATTAGTTGCTTTTATTGATTTTTATCAATTTAGACCAAGCGAGCGCAAACTCCTCAGTTTGAAATATCTTCTTGGCAATGAAATTAATCCTCTGGGGGTAATGGTTAGATCTTATACCGTTGAAAGTGATGGTGGGCAACCAATACCACTTACACAAAAGCCAAGGTTTAATAATTATAAAAAATCCTCAACAAAAAATAATAACGCCCATGAATAATCTAAAAACTAAATTATCAATAGGATTAATATTATCAGTGTCATTTTTGACTCCTATAATTGAGGTAAATGCCGCAATCAGCAAGGATTTATTGAGTCAAGAACAAGAAGAAGTTACTGAAGAATTAAAAGGTGATCATATTCAAGAAATATTTAATTCATACAATTCTACAGAGAATATTGTTACCTTTAAATACGATCCGGAAAGAACCGATAAAATTAATCTTCGCCCTGGTGTTGCAACAATAGTAAATCTTCCAGAGTATGAAAAAATAACTTTCTTTACTCTTGGAGATAACAAAAAGTTTATAGCAAGATTTAACAAATCTATACCTAATATTTTAGAGCTAAGAACAACTGCTCCAAACTATGACTCTAACCTAATTATTAAAACTGATATAGGTAGTGGTTATAACTTTTATCTTCGTTCCTATAATGAATTTAGTGAGGAAATACCTCATTATATGGTTTATATAATTAAAGACAAAAACCAAGAGCAGTTAGTCAAAGAAATTGAGCTTCTAAAAGATTTAAAAGCCGGTAATGATTATCTAAAAAAAATCACTTCCTTAGATCAGCTAAATTCAAGCTATAAAATTAGCGGCGATAAAGAAATCTCCCCTATCTACGTTTATGATGATGGCAAATGGACATTCTTTGATTTTGGAAAGAATTTTGTCAGTGATCGCTTGCCAAACATTTACAAAGTAGTTGATCAATTTGACTCAGTAGTAAATACCAGAATTAAGGGAAATGTTTTAATTGCTCAGAGTCTTAGTCCGGAAGGTTGGATATTAAAAAATGGCGAAAAATACATATGTGTAAAACCTAAAAAATCCCTCTATAAAATATATAAAGATGAAAGATTTAAAAGATAAAATAACAGTACCGAATCCGGTTACAAGAAGCACTTTTTTTGGCGCTAAAATTAAAGCGCTGCTGTTTGTGGTCGCGATTGCAATCATAACCGTGAGTGTTGCGGTTATATATTTTGCGTTCAATCCCTTATCTCTACCAAACTTGCCGCCAAAATTTTCTAAAGCAATTGGTGATGTTGATAGTAGAGATTTAACTAAACAAATATCTGAAGATTACGATTATTCTTATGTGATGAATGATAAGTTTTTTGGCAAAAAAGCTGAGGAGGAAGCAGATGTTGAGCCTCCTCCTTACGAGGAACCTGCTAAGCCAGTCAAAAACAAAGAAGATTTTAAATCAGAAAATTTGTTTGTTGAACCTCAAGAACCAGTAAAAAAGCCAATTGTTCAAATTACTGTCACTCAAACCGATAATGGTCAACAAACCGAAATTGTTACTTACGATAAAAAATCAACCATTAATAAAGGCAGTGTATTGGAATTAATGACAGATAAAGACTACCCTAAAACTATTGCTAGTAAAAAATATGATCTAAGCCGGGTATTAACTACTGACATGTTTATACCGGCTGTAATGTATACAGCGGTTAATAGTGAAATTCCAAGTAAAACAGTAGTTGCAGTTGTTGAAAGTGATGTTTCAGGATTCCATGGTAGAAATATTTTAATTCCAAGAGGGTCAAAAATTGAGGGTGTTTATGAAAAAATTGACAATAAACATGCCAGAAGAATGCAGATTACTTGGTTTAAAATTACCAGACCTGATGGAATTATGATTAAACTTGATTCTGAAAGTGCTGATACTCATGGCGCTAGTGGTATGATTGGTTACCTAGATCAAAGATTAAAAGATCGCTATGGTGGCGCTCTAATGTTATCTTCAATTAATGCTCTAGCTCAAATGAGCGTTGATTCTAATAATATTCGTCAACTAGCAGTAGCGGATTCTTTCAGTCGTGAATTTGGCACTCTTACTGCGCAAGTAATTAAAGAGAATATGAACGCGATGCCAATAATTACTATCAATCAAGGTCAGAGATTTAATATCCGTCCCTATCAGAATATTTATTTTAGAGAGCCGGAGGGTAGTAATGAATCGGCTCTATTTGTAGATAATTAATTAAAATTATTAAAATATGAAAACCAAACATTATTTATTTTTTCTACTAATTATCACCTTATTAATGGCTAGACCTATTATTATTGAATCATTAGCTGATATAATTGAGCTAGAAGTAGTAAAGCCTGGTAATAAAGAAAACGTAATTGAGGCTAAAATTAAGACCCTATCAGAGAAAGCAAGACAATTGGGAGTTGATAAAATATCAATTATTGGCAGTAAGAATGTTAATCCTAAAACTAACATAGTAGAGGTAAATTGGCATCAATTGACCCTAGGAGAAAAAAATTCTAACCTAGCTAAAAAATTTAAAAGTAAAGTTCTTCTGCAAGATAAATTTGACAAAGGAGATATTTTAAAGGCCGAAGGTGATAATAAATCCTTGGCAAAAACAATTGAAGATTTAATCAATAATGTCAATTTAGCTAGTATTCCCGGTAAGGTTAAAACCGCTGGTTCTAGCAATTCAGCCAATGATGCAATTGCTGGCTATGGTAATTATAGTGGTAACTCTAACTATACTCCAAGAAAACCTACTGAAAAAACCTCAAACAATTTATCTTCTACCTCAACTGGTGATCCAAGTAAAGTTAGTGATACTGGAACTTTACCACAAGATGTTACTTCGGATGAGGAATTGACAACTAGCGAGAGTTGTTCGGTTAGAATTGATTATAACTTGCACAAGGTAATACTGCAAGAAAGAACCTTGGTCGGTGGTAGAGAGGTTAGGGGCTGTCATGATTCAACTACTTCTTTTGATTTACAAAAAAATTATGATGTTTGCCCTACCAGGACTGATTTAACCAGAAGAAAAATTGTCTCTTCCTTCCAATATTTCTACGTTGATCAAAACAGCGGTAACAACTCAATTGGTGATTGCATTGAAGACTTAGATCATGCTATTGATATTAGTATAAACAGAGATTACAGCTCATGTCCTGATTTTATTGATTTAGGCTCTTTTAAAGCTTATAGTCAATATCAAGAGTCATACAAAGATTCAGAAGGAAATGATGTTATAACTAAGAATTGTACTACTGATTCTCAAAGATCATACTCTATTTTGGAAGATTATACCACTTGTGAAGTTAGACATCTATTTGATCAAGGTTATTCCGTGGCTCAAAATAAACTTTTTTATACCAAAGGTAGTGATAAAATTATTGTCCAGGATTGCCAAGATGGCAGCAGAAAATATGAACATCATGTTACAAATGATACTTGCCCCCCACAAATTAGTTCTAGCGCAGTAATTTTGTTTAATCGTAAATACGTAGAAATTGATGGTATAAGACAATATATTACTGCCTGCGAACCTCTAAGTAGTAATTCTGATATTTATTCAGAAAATTGCCCAAACCCAGAATTCACTCATGATTTTACCGCTAATCAATCTTTCCGCAATAAAACCACATATTATCTAGATAATAACCGCCAAAGAGTTGAGATTTCCAATTGTGTAAAATCAGAAGAAGCTTTTGATCATCAGCAAGATAGTGATGCTTGTTCAGCAATTAATGATGATATAAACCACCAAACTATCATACAAGCCAAAAGATATATTATTGTTAATGGTATAAGACAATATATAAGTGATTGTGAGTCACTGCCAAACCCAATTCCTTATAGAAATATTGGTTATAAATGGAAGCGAGATTCGTATAATCCGGCTGCCACTATCACTGTGGCTAATTCTGGGGATAATGTGTATATTGGATCAAGGGAGGGTAGAGTTAACGACAATATTATCGTAGATCGATATGACATCACAAAATATTCTACAATAGGTAAATGTAATTTGTGGTCTTCTCCTTCTTTTAACGGTGAAAGTATTGATATTAGTAGCACTAATCGTGATTCAATTATAATGGATAATTATGTTGAAAATAGAGATGCGCCATCAGTTTGTTATACTCGTACCGTTTGCGTAAGTGAAAGTAGTGGTTATGGTTGGCATCGTTGCGACATATCTAAGACTGACAATATATGCTCGTCAGGTAATGTAAAATATTACCAACGTTGTACTAATTACCGTTGTCCTTTATATAAGGTAGTTAAAATTCCGATTTATCAAAGAAATGATAGTTCAAAATTCTATGACGAACAACAAAAAAATGATCCAAAATCTCTTTGTGGTGTAGATCTTGATGGTCAGGAGGTTTATAATTAATGAGTAATTTAATCAAAAAAAACCTGGAAATATTACAACCATTTCTTGATAACCAAAATTATAAAGAAATTATTATTGAAAAGCCATATTCAATCAATGTTGAAACCATAGAGGGTAGGTGGCTTCATTTTAGTCATGATAAACTATCCTTAGAGCATCTTTTCGGTATGACTAAATTATTAGCAACTGTCTCTGGTAAAAACTTTAACGAAAAAGATTGTATAATATCAGTGATAATTGATCAGCAGCATCGACTTCAGGCAGTTTATGGCCAACAAACCAATAATAATATTTCAATTACTATCAGATTAAAAAGAAATTCACTCCTCAATCTTGATGATTTTAATTTCTCTTTAGAGCTAAAAGAACAATTAATCAATTTAGTAAAAACCAGGAAAACAATTTTGATTAGCGGAGGTGTTGGATGTGGTAAAACCACTTTACTTAACTCGCTAGTTAAATTTATTAGTCCTAGTGAGCGGATTATTACTATCGAAAATGTTAGAGAAATTGAAATTGACCCTGAAATTTATCAGCATCATTGTGCGTTAACCTATCTTGAAGATAAAGCTCATAATATTGCTGATTTACTTAATTCTAGCCTCAGAATGCGTCCGGATCGGATTTTGATTGGCGAATTAAGAAATGAGAATACTTACCTCTTTTTGAGGGCATGTAATACTGGCCATGAAGGGACGATTTCAACAATTCATGCCAACACCCCTAAAGGTGCAATAGATGCACTAATTCACAATATCAAAACCGGTACCCACAATAATCATGATGAAACTCAAATCAGACAGGAATTTACAAGAAATATAAACGCTATTTTACAGCTCAAAAGAGAATATCAAAATGATAAAATGGTTGTAAGCGGCTATTTAGAGGAGCTTTCTTAAAGAAAATATGTCTAAAGATTTCATTAGAGGTTCACAAGTTAGTCTGCATTATATAAGGATGCTTTTCCAATCACTAAAAGAAATATTATTGATTTGTCTAGTTATATCAATTATTGGAGGTGGGCTTTATCTTTACATAAATTCAAATATCTATGCCCTAAAGCCATCTTTACTAGCAAAATATTTTACTGCTAAAATTTATGATTCTTTAGGCAGTAGTAATCTAATTGAGTTTGAAGAATTTCGTGGCCAAATATTAGCGGTCCCAAGCAATCAATATCTAGCTTGGTATCAGATTAAAATATTACCAAAATTATTATTAATTCTTAAATCATCTCTAATTGTTGGCGTAGAATCTTTTTTAGCCAGCTTCCTGTTAATTTCCATAATTTTCTATTACAAAGGTAGAGAGGGAGCCAAGAGTCAATATCTTAGGGGTATTAAGCTTATCGAGCCATCAGAACTAGAGCAGCAAATTACCACTTATAACACAAAACATCAATATTCTAACCCTTATAAAATAGGAAATCTTCCTTATCCTAAAGGTACCGAATACCAACATACTATAATTACTGGTGCCACTGGCAGTGGTAAAACTCAAATGATTCTTAATTTGTTAGATCAAATCAGAGAAAGAGGTGATCGAGCATTAATTTATGATAGAACAGGCACTTATATCAGAAAACTTTATCAACCAAAAAAAGATATTATTCTTAATCCCTTTGATCAAAGAAGTGCTGATTGGAATATTTTTCGTGAAGCAAGGGAAAAGTCAGATTTTGATTTAATAGCTGCAAGTTTAATAGAAGAAAGTACTGCTAACAACAATGATCCCTTTTGGAACAAAGCAGCAAGAATTGTTCTAAGTGAGTCTTGCGCATTAATTGCTCAAGAAAAAAACCCTACCAATCAAAGATTATGTCAAATACTGTTAAAATTAAAACTTCATAAATTATCTGAATATCTTAAGGATACACCTGCTGGATCAATAATGGATACCTCTGTTGATAAAAATTCAACGGCACTTAGCGTGAGAATGATATTATCAACTTATGCTAATTGTTTAAAATTAATCTATAATAATTCCAATAATATTGATAATTGTTTTTCTATCAGAGATTGGATCCAGGATAATAATTCAAAAAGTTTTCTCTTTTTATCATCATCTGCTACAAAATATGATAGCGTTAAATCCCTCCTCAGTCTTTGGGTTGATATTGCGGTTAGAGAACTCTTAAATATGAATCAAGATGACAAAAGAACAATCTGGTTTATTATTGATGAATTTCCATCTCTACAAAAACTTTCTTCTCTTAAAATGGCTCTTGCTGAGTCTCGACAATATGGAGGAGCCATTGTTCTTGCAATGCAAGCTATATCTCAAATGCAAGAAGTTTATGGCAGTTATGGTGCTGAAAGTATATCTGGCTCTTGTAGAAATCGAATAACTCTTGCAACCTCGGACAAGGGTACTGCTAGATGGTGTGCGGAAAATCTTGGCAATAAAGAAATTCTGACAAGTAGAGAAAATGTCTCATTCGGTGCTGATTCAAATCGAGATGGTGTAAGCATCTCAAGCAATAAAGAAATTGAATCTTTAGTACTTCCAGCAGAAATTATGAAGTTAGAGAGTTTAGAGTTTTATGCCAAATTTAGTGGAGAATTTGATATTACTAAATCAAAGATTGAATATAAAGAAAGACCAGATATTGCTGAAAAATTTATTATGAAAGAAGAAATAGGGGAGGGGGAAGAGCTAACTCAAGAACAAGAAACACCACTAAAGTCAGAAGTGAAGATAAAACAAAGAAGCAAAAAAGCCGACAAATTTGCTGTTAAAAGACAAATTGATAATCATCAGCTCAATGATCAAGAATTTATTGATCGAAATTTTGATAATTCAACAACCTCAGAGCAAGATTTCCAAGAGCAACTTACTAAAAATGGACTTGAATTAATTGAAGAAAATGATCAAGAAGATAATCAAGGTTTAAATTATAATGAGTCAGGCTCTACATCTAAGGCAATAAAAGATCCGTCAACAGACTTTTTTTAATAACTTTATCAAATATGACAAGTCCAAGAATTAAGAATTTAGCACTAAAAGTAAGCCAGGAAGAATATCAGTTAGCCCAAGAAAAGGCTAAAGATAATAATATGTCTTTATCCAGTTACCTAAGAGCAAGAATTTTTATTGATCAAGCTCCTACTGAGTATAATTCTTTTGAATTTACTACCATAAAGACCATCAGCTATTGTGCCGCAATACTAAGTAAGATTGTTAGTAAAGAATTTAACGATCAGGAATTGGAAGAATTAAAATCCAAGATTAAAGAAATTATGACTTCTAATGGTATTGATCCTAATCAGGCAAAACCCAAAATTTAAAATAATCAATGGTTTATGCTCTCTATTTCTAAAATAACCAGCTCCAAAAGCGCCAATCATTATTATGAGAAAGATGATTATTATGCCAAAAATGACCCAAATCACCAAAAACTAAGCAAATGGTTTGGTAATATAGCTCAAGAGTTAAATTTAAAAGGCGTAGTCCAAAAAGAACAATTTCACGCAATATTAGAGGGTAATCTACCAAATGGCACCAAAATTGGTATTAAAAAGGATGGTAAAATTATTCATGATTCTGGCCGTGATTTGACTTTTTCAGCGCCAAAATCAGTTTCAATCATGGCTCTAGTATATAATGATACCAGATTAATTGAAGCTCATGATAAAGCAGTTTTGTCAACTTTGAGTGAAATAGAAAAAAATTACCTCTGTACCAGAACTAAAAAAGATCAGAATTTAATTATTGAAAAAACTAACAATCTAATTGCTGCTACCTTTAGACATAATCTAAGTCGCGATCTTGATCCTCAGCTCCATACCCACTCAGCTGTAGCTAATATAACCAAAAATAAAGATGGCAAATTCAAAAGTGCTTTCTTTGATAATATTTATGATAACAAAAAGTATCTAGGCGCAATATATCGTTCTAATCTAGCCTTTGTGGTTAAAAAACTTGGCTATGAAATTGAAATTACCGGCGAAGAATGCTTTTTCGAAATTAAATCAGTCTCTAAGGAAATACGTGATATTTTTAGTACCAGATCAAAAAAAATTAGAGAATTTAGCGGAATAAATGCTAGTCAGAAAGAGTTGGAGAAAGCTGCTTTGTTGACTAGAAAAGCCAAAAAAGAGAATAATAAAGAAAATTATCAGCAGATTTGGCAGGAAAAGGTTAGAGGCTTTAATATTTATAACCAACCGCCTGTTGTACAAAATAATTCAACAGCAGTTAATGCCAAATCATTCTCGTCAAAAAATAGTTTAGATAAAACTCTAAACTATTCTGTAAAGCATCTTAGTGAAAGAAAAACAGTATTTAGTCATCAAGACTTATTTATGATTGCAATGACAGATCAACTGTCGATATTATTACCACAAGATATTTTGGATGGAATTAAACGTTTAGAACAAAAGAAAATTATCTTACCCTCTAAATCGTCAAACCAAAAATTTCAAACCTATACTACCACTGATCTTCTCCAAAAAGAATTCACTATCTTAAACCTAATGAGGGAAGGTCAGGCAAAATATCGACCAATAATAACTAATAAAATTGAAGCCTATCTAGACAAATCCCTAAATTTAAACCAAGGCCAAACTGAGTGCGCCAATCTTATTCTAACTACCACTGATAGAGTTACTGGTATCCAAGGTTATGCTGGCACTGGCAAGACTTATATGTTAAAAGCTGTTAATAGTATAGCAACAAAACATAATTATAACTTACTAGGTACGGCAACAACTGGAGCTGCTACCATAAATTTAGCAAATGAAGCAAAGATTAAATCAATTACTTTGCAAAGCTTTTTGACAAATTATGAGGGGATAGCAAATGGCCGCGGAACTATTGAAAATATAGAGAAAAATAAAAAATATTTTGTAAACACAATTCTGGTGGTAGATGAAGCAAGTATGATTTCTACTAACCAAATGAAAGACTTACTTACTATTTCTAAAGTATTAAATTTTAAAATAGTATTACTGGGAGATATTAAACAATTAGACGCGGTTGAAGCTGGAATTCCTCTTTATCTTTTACAAAAAAATGGTATGAAGACAGCTTATATGACTGATATTCAAAGACAAAAGAATCAAACTCTAAAAGAAGCTGTATATAATAGTATTAAAGGTGATATAAAGGCAGCTTTTAATCAAATTAATATTTCTGAATTAAATAAAAAAGATGAATCAAGAAGTGAGACTAATAAAAGATTAATCACCAAAATGGTTGATTATTTTTTATCTCTTGATCTAAATAAAAGAAGAAACACCTTAATTATTACCCCCGATAATCAATCAAGACAATTAGCTAATGATTTAATTAGTAATGCTCTATATAAACAAAGACAAGACCAACATCGACTAGAGCAATCTACTAAAAATCAATTACAAAAAATACTCAGTAATAATAAAATCAGCCAACCACAAATCTATAATATTTATCAAAATAAGAATCTAAGTGAAGCTGCAAAAACCAGAAGCTATAATTTTAATCAAGGTGATATTATATTTTTTACTAAAGATAGAGGCCCCATAGGAGTTAAGAAAAATGAATATTACAAAGTCAATAATACATCTACGGAACAAAACCTAATTACCATCACCAAATTCACAGAAAACATCGGTGTCGATGATACCTTAGATAAAATATTTAAACCTAATTTATCTCAAATTACCTTCAACCCTGAAAAACTCAGAGGAAAATCAACAAAAGCAAGCTTCGAAGTCTTCAAGGAAGAGTCAAGAATTTTTAAGAGTGGTGATATAGTAACTTTTAGACGGGGTATTAAAGAGCTAGATATTATTAATTCTGATATAGCTAAAATTATTAATATTACAGAATCAGCAGTAAAATTAGAATTGTCAAATGGTAATAAAATAACCCTAAATAAAAACTCTCCTTTCATAAAACATTTAGATTTTTCTTATGCAATAACTGCTCATAAAGCCCAAGGTCTTACCTGTGATAATATAATTGCTTTAGTTGAAAGCTGGCGTAAGAATTTAACCGAACAAAAAAGCTTCTATGTCGAAATATCGCGTGCAAGACATGA
>CAZUPN010000016.1:0-24566 GCA_964622015.1 uncultured Rhizobiaceae bacterium
GAATTTCCTCTTTTAATTTATAAGCAGCTTTAAGCCATAGATTTCTAGTGTTTTTAAAGCCATAGGTTAAATAATCCTGATATAATTTTTCAAATTGATCTAAAAAAATTTCTAACCCTTGCGGTTGATTTAAATTAATCTTAAAATTTCTTAAATTAGCAGATGGAAATGCTGAATTATCAGGGTTACTGACTAGATTTAAACCGATTCCGATAATAACAAAATCAACATTATTTTGATTTATTGAACTTTCTAACAATAGGCCAGCAATTTTTTTATCATTAATTAATAAGTCATTAGGCCATTTATTTGCGATTTTAATTATTGATAAATCATGTTTTTGATCAATCGCCAAATTTTCAATTGCCAATCTTAGAGCGGCGATAGCAACAAAAGATAATTCTGAAATTTTATTAGCAAAAATTTTTGGACGCAGTAATAAGGAAAAATAAAGATTGCCAATTTCTGACTGCCAAACCCTCTCAAATCGTCCCCTTCCTTGAGTTTGCTTATCTGCAACAATGATATGCCGATCATTAATTTGATTATTTTTTGCCATTTCAAAGACCAGCTGATTGGTACTAGCAAGCTCTGAATAATGGTCAATGATATAATTCTTGTAAAAAATTGTCATTACTTAAAACTTGCTTTTAAACTGATATGTAATTATTTTTTAGTTCCATAGGAATAATCTTCTCATAAATATAAATTTAATTAAGCTTTTAGCAATGATAAATCAAGAATTACCTTTAATGCGTAAAGCAACAGCAGTGTGGCTGGTTGAAAATACCTCTCTTACTTTTGATCAAATCGCCAAATTTTGTGGCTTACATGAGCTTGAAGTGCAAGGAATTGCTGATGGCGATGTGGCATCTGGAATTATTGGCCAAAATCCCTTTATTTCTGCGCAATTAACCAAGGAAGAAGTCGCTCGTTGTGAGCGCGATCCCAATGCTGAGTTGGTTTTAAATAAAACTGTAGCTAATAGTACTAAAACTACCGGTAAAAAAGCCGGCAAATATACTCCAATTGCCAGAAGGCAAGATAAACCAGACGGTATTGCCTATTTGCTTAAATATTATCCAGAAATTACCAATATTCAGATCAAAAAACTGATTGGTACCACTAATAAAATGATTGATTCCATTCGTAGCCGTAGTAATTGGAACATTAAAAATATCAAACCTCGTGACGTGGTTTTGCTTGGTTTATGTAGTCAATCACAATTTAACGAGATTGTATTAAGTAAGCAAGATCAGTCGGAAGTAGAAAAAGAAGTAAAAAAAACCAAAAAGAAAATTGTTAAAAAATCAACTGCAAAAAAGAAAAAATAATTATGGAAGTTAAAATTGGAGAATTAGCGCCGCCTTTTTGTCTTCCTTGCGAAGATGGCGCAATTATTGATTTATATGAGTTGAGAGGCAAAAATGTAGTATTATATTTTTATCCCAAAGACGATACCCCGGGCTGTACTATTGAGGCTCAGGATTTTAGTAATAAGATTAAGGAATTTGAAAAACTAGACACGGTAATTTTGGGAATTTCTAAAGATGACACCAAAAGCCATTGCAAATTTATTGAAAAATATAAATTAGCAATCAATTTGCTTAGCGATGAAGATGGTGAAATATGTCAAAAATACGGGGTGATAAAAGAAAAATCGATGTTTGGCAAAAAATATTTCGGAATTGATCGCAGCACCTTCTTAATTGATAAAAAAGGTAAGATTGCTCATATCTGGAATTCAGTGAAGGTTAATGGCCATGTTAAAGAGGTTTTATCGAAATTATCGGGATAAGTAAATAAAATAGTTGATTATTTAAGATTTGTTAATAGAATCTGCCCCTTCATTTTTACCCTTATCAGATTTAGTTATAAAATAATCAAAAGGAAAAATCAAAAACTAATTTTAAAGAAGAATAATTTATGGATAATTTTGTTTTAAATGCTCAAAAAAGAGAGATTCTAGGCAAGCGCGAATCAAGAAGAATTAAAAATTCCGGTAAAATCCCGGCAGTTATTTACTCTAAATCTGGCAATATTAATATTAGCCTTGATGGTAAAGAATTTGGTCATCAATATTTTAAAGGCACCGCTTTAACTTCGGTGGCAGAAATAAATCTTGATAATAAAAAAATCAAAGCCATAGCTCATAAAATTGAGCTTGATCCAGTATCTGACCACCCGGTTCATATAGATTTTATCAGTTGTGAAGAAAAAAAAGATATTAGAGTCAAGCCAAGACTTAATTTTATCAATCAGGATAAATCTCCAGGCCTAAAAAAAGGTGGTTTTTTACATATTGTACTTAGAAGGGTTGAAGTGGTTTGTAAAGATGCTAAAGCAATTGTTGATAAAATCGATATTGATACCGGCTTAATGCAGGTTGGACAAAAAATAAAATCTTCAAATTTAAATCTGCCACAAGGGGTATCTTTACTAAAGAAAGGTGATTTTATTATTGCCAGTATTATTGGTAGAGGTTCTAAAGCTGAGGATGAGGCTGCCGCTCCAGCTGCCGCCGCAACTGCTGCTGCGCCAACAGGTGATGCCGCTGCTAAACAACCAGCTAAATCGGCTGCTAAAAAATAATTTTTTTTTAAGAAAAGAGTAAGGTGTTTTTTAAATTAAAACACCTTACTCTTGAGTTTGACTTTTCAAAAATAGCCTCCCTTCAGTTTAAGAGAGGTACAATTCCTCTAACATCTACATCATCAAGTCTGGCCGACATTGACTAAAAATAGTTTTGACAAATAATTTCTGGTTTCTACTCTTTTGCTGATAATTGTCTTCTGAATTAAAAATAACTTACAAATAACATGCCTAAATTTGATCTGCCATATAATCAGCCGATTTTGTCTGATAGGAAAATTGCTTATAAAAATGCTCGGATTATTGATCCGGAAAGCGGGTATGATGAGATTGGTGATTTAGTGACTATTGGTGATAAAATTGCTGATTTTGGCAGTAATATTATTGGCAGTCAAAATCCTTCAAATCTCGAAATAATTGATTGTGCTGGTAATTTGCTTAGTCCGGGATTAATTGATATTCAGGTTCATTTTCGCGATCCAGGGCAAACCCATAAAGAAGATTTAGCCAGTGGCAGTAAATCAGCAGTTGCAGGTGGAGTTACTATAGTTGTTTGCCAGCCTAATACTTCGCCAACCATAGATTCCGTCTATATTTTAGATTATTTACGGCTTAAAGCCCGCGAAACTGCTCATTGCAATATTAAGGCCTATGGCTGTATTACCAGAGGTATGAAGGGCGAAGAATTGACCGATATGTATAGTTTGGCCGCCGCCGGGGCGGTTGGTTTTACTGATGATGGTTTGCCGGTTATGAATGCTAATATAATGAGGCGGGCTTTTGAATATTCAAAAAACTTAAATTTGGTGATTGCTCAGCATGCTGAGGATTTAAATCTTAGCAATAAGGGCTGCATTACTGAAGGGATAGTATCGCTTGAGCTTGGAGTCAGAGGGATCCCAAATATTTCAGAATCAGTAATTGTTGAAAGAGATTTGGCAATTTTAGAGGCAATTGGCGGCAGATATCATTTATTACATGTTTCAACCAAAGAGGCTTTAGAAGCGGTAAAAAGAGCTAAAGATAAGGGATTAAATGTTACAGTTGAGGTATCTCCTCATCATTTTGGTTTAAATGAAAATGCGGTATTAAAATTTGGCACTAATGCCAAAATGAACCCCCCGCTTCGAAGTGAAAATGATCGCTTAGCGATGATTGAGGGTTTAAGATCAGGATTAATTGATGCCATTGCCACCGATCATGCTCCTCATGACCTTGCATCAAAAGAAAAACCGCTTGAAGAGGCTTCATTTGGAATTGTCGGGGTAGAAAGCATGCTAAATATCTCCTTAAATTTATATCATCAAAAAATATTGGGAATTAGAGAATTATTGGCAAAAATGACTTGTAATGCGGCAAAAATCATTAATTTTGATGGCGGAAAAATCAAAAAAAATGCCAGAGCTGACCTGGTTCTTATTGACATCAATCATGATTGTTTAATTAATTCTGCTAAATTTTATAGCAAATCAAAAAATTCTCCTTTTAATGGCTATAACGCTAAGGGAAGGGTCTTAAAAACAATAATTGCGGGAAAAATTGTCTATGAAATCTAAAAAAAGTAATTTGGCTTTATCAGATAAGGTTAAGTCGGTAATTCCTAAAATTTTAATTATTGCCGGTTCAGATTCTAGCGGTGGGGCTGGAATTCAGATCGATGTTAAAACTGCTACTGCCTTAAAAACCTACGCGGCAACTGCAATTACCTGTCTTACCGCCCAAAGTTCAGCAAGGGTGCATGATGTATTTTACGCGCCGGTTGATTTTTTAAAGCAGCAAATTGAAGTAGTCTTGGATGATATGAGCTTTGATTGTATAAAAATCGGGATGCTTGGCAATGCCAGAAATGTAAAATTAGTAGCGGAAGTTTTGGCCAAAAAAGCCAAAAATATTAAGATAGTTTTAGATACAGTTATTGTTGCAACTTCCGGCGATTTGTTGATAGAAGACTCAGCGCTTGGGTTTTTAAAATCAAGGCTTATGAATCAGGCATATTTAGTAACCCCTAATATCATTGAAGCAGAGATTTTATCACAAACTGAAATTAAAAAAATCAGCGATATGAAAAAGGCTGCTAAAATTATTAAAGAATTGGGCTGCAAAAATGTTTTAATTAAAGGTGGACATCTTTTATCTAAAAGCAAGATCTTAACTAATATCTTGCTTGATGAAAACGATAAATTTCATACCATAACCAATAAAAGATTGGGTGCGGATTATAAAAATCAAAATATTCACGGCACTGGTTGCGCCATGGCTTCTGCTATTACTTGTAATTTGGCTAAAAAATTTGACTTATTATCAGCAGTCAGGCAAGCTAATCAGTATGTTTACCGATCAATCGTTAAAAGTGTTAATATCGGCAAAGGTAGTAGAATTCTAATTAACTATTGATTCGGTATTGATAATTTTTTTTAACAATAAAATTATGTTTAAAAAATGACCAAAGAAAATACAAAATCGCTTCTTGAAAATATCAAAAAGAAAATGATGAATATTAACGCGCCGAAAGCTGATAATCAGTCAAATTTTGCAAATCTGGATGATGATTTTGAATATATTGTTCCTAAAAGTGGCGAGCCAGGTAAAGCACAGCAGAAAATAGAGCCAAAATTCAACTCTTTAGAGCAAATGGATATTGATCTGTCTGATCAAGAAAAATTTCAGCTGCCACCAATTGATAAAGATACTAAAGATGAAATGCTAAAAATTACCTTGCCGGATTTTTTTGGATTAAAAGAGGAGCCTAAATTATCTGATTTAAGTTTGGCTCAGGATTTAAAAGCTGATTTTGTTGCTTATGAGCAGAAAAAAACCGAGGATTCAATTGCATCTAAAAAATTTCTTGCCGATGCAGCAGAAAAAAAAGAAAAAGATAATATTATACAGCTAAATAATGCCAAGGAATTTAATTTAGATGATTTAGAGGATGTTGGAGACGAGATGGATTTTGATATTGATGCTACAAAAAAACTCGATAAAAGCCAGGATTTCGTAGATAGCAAGCCAGCAAAGGCGATAGATGATGATTTAGATTTAGATTTTGATTTGGATGATGAGGATGGTGAGGAGGAGGATAAACAGGTGCCTGCAAAAATTGAAGAAGATGATGATTTGGACTCGGTGGATCTTGGAGATTTAAAGGATGATATTGATTTAGATGTCAAGGAAAGTCAAAATAAAGCTCCTATGGAAGCAGCTTTAAAGGTAGCTGAAAATAATTTGGCAGATGAGGTTAGTCATGATGAAGCAGATGAATCTGATTTTAGCCAGGAAGATGCAGATATAAAGCTGGATATTGATGATAAGGATCTTGATCTTGGTGAAGAAGAAAAAGATAATCAAAATTCTGATCAATCACCAGAGATCGCCACTGATTCAGATGAGCAGTCAGAAGAGCAGGAAGATATAGAATTAAGTTTAGATGACCAGCAGGAAGAATTTGCAGATAATAATAAGGATTTAGCGACAGAAGAAGTAAATGAGCATTTAGATGATTTGCACAATGAGGAGTTTGAGCAATTAAAAAAATTAGAATCCCTAGAATCATCTAAGCAGCCAATTACTGATCAAAATCAAACAATTAAAGATAGCTTGCTTTCCAAGCAAACCATAGAAAAAACTTCAAATTCAATTAAAAAACTTATGAATAATTTTGATAATAAAAAACCTTCTACCAATGCCGTTACTGTTGAGCAGATGCTGATGTCAATGTTGCGACCACAACTCGAAGAGTGGCTTAATGCGAATTTGCCTGCCTTAGTTGAAAAAGTCATCCGTGAGGAAATTTCAAAAATAGTGCCTAAAAATTAGCGCTAATATTTTATTTTGAAGTTTAATTAGCAAGATTGTTGACTTTAAGATCAGATTAAAATATCTCCTCTAATTATCTTTATTTTTAAAACAAAAACTTTAATGAAAAATTTATTAATTGTTGAATCCCCAGCTAAAGCCAAAACAATTGCAAAATATTTAGGCAAAGATTATGACGTGATTGCTTCTTTTGGCCATATTAGAGACCTGCCAAGCAAGAATGGATCAGTTGAGCCTGATAATGATTTTGCGATGCATTATGAGATTTCTACTAAATCAAGCAAATATGTTAAAGATATTGTTGATAAGGTTAAATTATGTCAAAAATTAATTCTTGCTCCCGATCCTGACCGTGAGGGCGAGTCAATTGCTTGGCATATATGCGAAATGTTAAAACAAAAGAAAGCTCTAAAATCTTCAATTGAGGTGCAAAGGGTGGTTTTCAATGCCATTACCAAAAATTCAATTTTAGAGGCAATTAAAAATCCGCGAGAAATTGATATGGATTTGGTTAATGCCCAGCAAGCAAGAAGGGCGCTTGATTATCTGGTAGGCTTTACTTTATCACCGATTTTATGGAAAAAATTACCAGGGAGCAGGTCAGCGGGAAGGGTGCAGTCGGTTGCACTTAGAATGATTTGTGATCGTGAGGATGAAATTGAAAAATTTGTTAGCCAAGAATATTGGGATATTAAGGTTGATTTAGAAAATAATGCCCAAAATAGTTTTTTAGCCAATGTTTTTGAAATTAATGGTCAGAAATTAGAAAAATTTTCGATTGTTAATCAAAAGCAGGCTCTAGAAATTGAGCAGATGCTACAAAATAAGCAATATGAGGTTGCAGATGTTATCAAAAAACAAACTAAAAGAAGGGCTTATCCACCTTTTATTACCTCTTCAATGCAACAAGAAGCGGCGCGAAAATTAGGTTTTTCGGTCAAAAAAACCATGCAAATTGCTCAGAAATTATATGAAGGTGTTGATGTTGGCGGCAATGTTCAGGGTTTAATCACTTATATGAGAACTGATTCTATTGCAGTTTCAAATGAGGCCTTAACTCAGGTAAGACAATATATCGACGCCACTTACGGCAATGATTATTTGCCCCCAGCAGCCAATATTTTTAAAAGTAAAGTTAAAAATGCTCAGGAAGCCCATGAAGCCATAAGGCCAACTGATTTTTCTCTAAATCCTGAGAAAGTTAAAAATTATCTCGATCGAGACCAGCTATCCTTATATGATCTGATTTTTAAGCGCATGGTGGCATCGCAAATGGCAGATGCAATTTTTGATCAAATGACAATAGAAATAACCACTAATCCAAAATATGCTAATCTTAGAGCAACTGGATCAGTGCTTAAATTTAGCGGGTTTTTAGCGATTTATCGTGAAGATTTAGATGATGAGAGTGAAGATGATGATACTAAGCAAAAATTACCAGAATTAAAAGTCTCAGAAAAACTGAATTTACTTTCTGTAAATCCTGCTCAACATTTTACCGAGCCGCCACCAAGATATTCAGAAGCAAGCCTGGTTAAAAAGATGGAAGAGCTTGGCATCGGCCGTCCCTCAACCTATGCTACCATTATCTCGGTGTTGCAAGATCGTGGTTATGTGGCTTTAGAAAAAAAACGCTTTTTCCCGCAAGAGCGCGGTAGAATCGTTACTATTTTCCTCAAGGAATTCTTCGCTCAATATGTTGAATATGATTATACTGCAAATTTAGAAGATGATTTAGACGTAATCTCAAATGGTAAAATGGAATGGAAGAATTTTTTAAAGAAATTCTGGCAAAAATTTTACCATAATATTAACGAAGTTGAAAAAAAGGCATTTGGTGAAGTGCTTGGGGTTTTAAATACTAAAATTGCTGAAAGTATTTTTGGCCATGATCAGGATGGTAAGGTAAAAGATAATTGCCCATCATGCAAAAATGGTACTTTAAGTCTTAAATTAGGCAAATTTGGCGCCTTTGTTGGCTGCTCTAATTATCCAGAGTGCAGATATACCAAGCAAATTTTTGATAAGGATGGCAAATCAAAAGATTCAAATCTACAAGATCATGAATCTGGCTTAGTAGAAAATAAAATCACCGAGCCAAAAAATTTGGGCAAAGATCCTAAAACTGGCTATGATATTTTATTAAAAGTCGGACCTTATGGGCCTTATCTTGAATTATTTGGTAGTGAAGCAGCGTCTAAAGAGCCGGAAATAAAAAAAGAAGATCAGGAACTAGTAGCCCAAAAAACTACCAAATCTAAAACTACTAAAACCAAGACCAAAGCTACTAAAGCTAAAATCGCCAAACCAAAAAGGGTTTCAATTCCAAAGAATTTTGACCTTAATAATTTGGATTTAGCAATGGCAACCAAAATCCTCTCCCTACCAAGAGAAGTTGGAATTCATCCTCAAACCGGCAATAAAATCATCGCCAATTTCGGCCCCTACGGCCCTTATTTGCTACATGATAAAAAATTCGTCTCGGTAAAAAATGACAATATCCTAGAAATCGGCCTCAACGCCGCGGTAGATCTAATTGAAACCGCCAACCAAGCCAAAAAAAATGCCCCAGCCAAAAAATCATTTACCAGGAAGCCATTTGCCAAAAAAAAGAAATAAAAAAGGTAGCAGGTACCTTTTACCACAATGTCACAATAGATCTAATCAAAACCACCAACCAAGCCAAAAAAACCCACAATAAAAAGTCTTTGCCAAAAGAAGAGGTAATCTTGATCTGTTTTAAAGAAATACGTTTTATTTTTTATTAAATCTAAAGCCGGTATTTTATTTAAGCATAAATTTTTTAGTTATAAAATCTCTTCTAAGCATTTTATTTAACTAAAATTTTAAACTAGTGTCAGAAAACTTAGCTCAAGAAAATATTAAAAAAACATCGATTAGCAATAGTGAAAATTCTAAAGATATTTTAGAGGATTTAAAAAAATTAATTGATGAAGATCTAAATCCGGCCTATATTTGCGAAACCAGGGAAAATAATCCTAATTACTTGGCAATAATATATGCTAATCAGAAATTTTATGAGATTTTCAATATTGATGAGGAGAATCTGGTTGGTAAAAATTACGATTTTTTGCTCAGTAATATCGATTTAGATTATAGTTCGGAAGATCATCTGGAATATATCAGATTAGTAAAATCAGTAAAATCTATTCAGCCTTGCTCGGTTATCATTAGTTTATTTGATAAAAGGGAACATCTTCTTAAGACTAAATTTAAAATTAATTTTAACGCTCATATTTGCTTTAATAAAAGGCATTATGTCAGCTTCATTCTTGAGAAAATCGAGGATGTTTTAAATGTTGGTGGCGATCAAAAAAACTCAAATCAGATTCTGGTTCGAAATTTAGAAAGGGCGATTTCTAATGAAAGGTTGCTTAGACAAGTTAGTTATCTGATTGTTTCTGATTTGCCAATTAAGGAAACCGCTCAAAAAATTGCGCAAATTTTATCTGAATATCTAAAAGTTGATCGTTGTATAATCCATGATTATCGTGATGGTAAAACCAGCTTTGTGGCTGAATATCACAATAAATATGTCAAATCAATGACTTCTAGAAAAAGTGATGAAGATAATATTTTACTACTGACTAAATATATTAATTTTCAAAATCGTTTTTACTCAAGATTTGCAATTAAAAAAAATAAAAGCTCGCCATTAATATCAGTTGATACTGTTAGTGACAGTAATTTTTATGATATTGCCGATATTTGTACAAAATATCTGATTTTATCACAAATTTCAGTTACTACAGTTTTTAACGATAAAATTAATGGCGGAATTTATCTGCATCATTCTCAAAAGCGTCAATGGTCAATTGATGAAACTGAATTAGTAGAAATGATTGCAGATCAATTTTCAATTGCAATTGATCGTTCATTTTCGGTTGAAAGGGTAATGGTTGCTAATCACGAGTTACTAGAAAAAACCTTGGAATTAAAAGAGGCGCTGAAGGAAGAAAAAAATATGCGTAAAATGCAAAGCGAGTTCGTGGCAATGGCTTCTCATGAATTTAAAACTCCTTTGCAAATCATTGACAGTACCAGAGAATTGATTGGCAGAAAACTGAAATCTTTAAAAATTCAAGAAGAGTCTCTAGATAAATATTTAGATAAAATAAAAGCTACAATTTTAAGGATGAATGGCTTAATTCAAAGCACGCTTAACCTTGCAAAAATTGAAATGGCAGAAGGTTCAATCAAGCTTAACTGTGCTGATTTTAATTTAAAAAGCCTGATTCTTGATATTATTGATAAAAATTCCAACCTGGCATCTGACAAAAAAATCAAAATCATTGTAGCCTTGGATAATTTACCAGAAATTTATAATGGCGATCAAAAATTACTTGATCATTCATTTACCAATATTATAACTAATGCTATAAAATATTCTCACGATGGCTCTAAGGTTGAAATTCATGCTAAAAATGACGAAACTAGGATCTTTATCGAAGTATTGGATCATGGTATCGGAATTCCTAAAGATGACGTTTCTAATGTTGGCAAAAAATTCTTTCGTGCTAAAAATACTTTATCAGTTGCTGGTACCGGGATTGGTATTTATTTAACCAAATATTTTGTCGAGCTTCATGGTGGTTCGGTTATAATTTCAAGTAAAGTAAATATCGGTACTAAGGTTAAGGTTATATTACCAAAAATTAATTCTAAAAAATTATGAAAAAATCAATAAGTAAGCTTTTTAAGATTTCGCAAATATTATTATTGACAATATTATTGCCGAATTTTGCTTATGCTAAAAATAATGGCATGGAGAAGCCGGAATTGGTTTCAGAAATTCAGGAATCTGATGCAGATAATCAGGAGCAGGATAATATTGTCAGCCAATATCCGAATTTTAGCGGTGAAATTACTGCCAAATATAAAATTGATCGCATTGTTGGACATAAAAGATCAAATATTCCAGCTAGTGAAGGCTTATTTGGGGTTGATTCTAATTACTCATTAAATTTTAGTAAAAATTGGGCGGCTAAATCAACCCTGACTGCTTACCCATTGATTAAGCAAGATCCTTCCTTTAATGAAAATGAATCCAGATTTAGAACTGAGCGTGGCTTTAAAATACATAATACTGCTTTGATCATTGAGGAATTGCAGCTTTATTTTGAAAATAAATATAGTAAATTTTTTGTCGGTAAATTTGATCCTAAATTTGGTCCTTCTTATGCTGATTCCAAGGTTCCGGGAGTATTTAGCACTGAATTTACAGCTGATCGTGATTTGCTTGAAGAGATTGGTTTTGGCGGTGCATTAGTATCTGATGATATTGAGATAACGGCTAGTACATTCTTTCTTGATACTAGCAGTTTAGACAGAAGTGTGCTTGCTAAAAAGACTGTTGCCAGTCCAAATAATGGTCTTGCAACCAATACCTCAAAATTCTCTTCATATAGCTTTACTGTAGAAGGTACGCGATTACTTTCTTTTGAAAATTTATCATATCATCTAAGTTATCGCCGTCTGGGAGTAAAAAAAATGGCCGGTACTGCCGAGGAGTTAGATTATACGGGGAGCTTGGCTTATTCATTTCAACTAGAAAATAATATAATTTTGGTACCTTATATTGAGTTGATAAAAGCCAATAACTTCACCGGTATTAGAGGTCGCGATAATAACTATGCGATTTTAGCTGTAACCGCAAAACGCGACAAATGGAGCACGTCAATACTTGGCGGCTTAAGATCAATCAGGCAGTCTAATCAAAATGTTAAAGTAAATGATCGTCAGCTACAATATTCTATCGCTTATCAATTTAGCGATAGGCTAAGATTTGATGTTAGTGCGATGAATTTGAAGGAAAATAATATCAGCGGCCTGGTGCTTGGTGGCTACGCTAGATATACCTATAAGTTTTAGCAATTTAATTTATGCTTAATTTTTTAAAATCGATTTTTAGAATTACCAGATCGCTGATTATTGCCTTAATATTATTTCTATTAATAGTTTTTATGGTCGATAATCGCGAGCTGGTAAATCTTAATTTTTACCCGCTGCCTTTCAATATTGAGATGAGAGTATTTCTGCTGGTAATCATCTGTTTTGTGGCGGGAATTATATTTGGATTTTTGCTTTTCTCATCTAAGAGATTATGTAAATTTTTATCCGCATATATGCATACTGCAGACGGTAATAAAATAAAAAAATAGCAGCAAATTTTTTGCTATTTTCTTATTTTATGACCCCTATGTAGTATGGAAGATCGAAAACAAAAGAATCCGGCCGTAAAATAAAAGTTGATTTAAAAAGAATTATCAATAATATCAAAGGCCTCACTCTTTCCTTTTAACGCCAATTCGAGCTCAAAATGTTTTTTGATGCTTTTGGCTTCATAATCAATATTAATTTAACAAATAGGAACTAAAATCGATGGCAAGTAATTTAACCGTGATGGGTAACAAGGAGATTTTGCTGGTTGCAGAAAATATCGCTCATGAAAAAGGTATCACTACTAAAGAAGTTATTAATGCAATGGAAGAAGGCATTAAATTTGCTGCTAAAAAGAAATATGGTCATAATTTGGATATTGAATGCAAAATTGATGGCAAAAGTGGGCAAATTAAGCTTTTTAATAATCTTAAAGTGGTTGCTGATGATTATGATAATGAAGAATATGACAATAGATCATGTATAACTTTATCTCATGCTAAGCAAAAAAATCCAACGGTTAAAATTGGTAGCTCAGTTTCACAAGAATTGCCGCCAATTGATTTAAACCGGGTGGTTGCGCAAGTAGCAAGAAATGAAATCATTAAAAAAGTAAAAGAAGCTGAAAAAAATAAAGAATATAATGAATTTAAAGAAAGAATTGGTGATATCGTCAGCGCTTCGGTTAAAAAAGTTGGTATTAAAAATATCGTGATGGATATTGATGGCTATGAAGGAATTATCCATGAAAGCGGCTTGATTCCAAAAGAAAATTTCAAAGTTGGAGATCGCCTTCGAGTTTATGTTGAAGATGTTAGAAAAGAAGCTTTTGGATCGCAAATTTTTCTTTCCCGTACTCATCCGCAATTTTTGGTCAAGCTTTTTGAGCAGGAAGTGCCGGAACTTTACGATGGTAATATTGAAGTAAAGGCAATTGCTCGTGATGCTGGCTCAAGAGCTAAAATTGCAATTTTTTCTCGCCGCGATGATATCGATATTGTTGGTTCATTTATTGGTATTAGAGGTAGCAGAGTACAATCGGTTAGCTCGGAATTAAGAGGTGAAAAAATTGATATTATAAAATGGTCATCAAATATTGCTGAATTAGTTATTGCCGCTTTAACTCCAGCTAAAGTAAGTAAAGTAGTGGTTGATGAAGAAAATTCTTTAATTGAAGTCGTAGTTGCCGAAGATCAATTAAGTCTAGCAATTGGCAGGGGAGGGCAAAATGTAAAATTAGCCTCAAAATTAATTGGCTATAAGATTGACATCATGACCGATGATCAAGAATCGTCACGCCGTAAGACTGAGTTTAACCAAGCTTCAAAATTATTCATGGAAGCTCTCGATGTTGAAGATATGATCGCCAATTTACTAGCTTTAGAAGGTTTTTATACGGTTGAAGATCTAGCCAATGCTGAAATATCAGAAATTGAGTCAATAGAAGGTTTTGACGAAGAAATTGCCAAGGAAATTAAAAATAGAGCGGTAGAATATATTCAAAATAAAGTGACGGCCTAGGTTTTTTAAGCAATATAACATCAAAAAACGACGCGTCGCAGTAATGGCTCTATTGATCCATTCCTTATGTTTGAATCAAACTAATAAGTAGATTCTTATTTGGCTTATTATAAATTAAGATTTGCAAAAGATAATAAATTTATCAAGTTGATTCAAGCATTAGTAAGGGGTCAACAGACCCCTTGCTGCTACATTTTATGCGGAAAATATATCGAGAATAATTGTAAGAGAATTTAAAATTAAATAACATGACTAATCAGCAAGACTCTAAAGGCGATAATAATAGATCAAAGCTTACTTTAAAGCTTAAGCCGGTTGACGCTGAAAAAAAGCCTATACTGTCAAAATCTTTAACGGTAAAATCTTCGGATCGCAAAAGAGGTAGTTATAGTTCGGTACAAGTTACAATTAAGGGCAGAAAATCTTCGATCAATAATCTGATTGATCGCGCCAGTAAGGCTAGTGGTTTAAATCGATCCGAAATTGAAGCAAGGCGTGATGCGTTAAAAAATACCGCCGATGATAAAGACATTGCAACCTCAACTCATAAAATCCTATCCAAAGCCAATAAGCAAAAATCTGAGCAAGAACAAGAAAAGAAAATCGCAAAAGACCACCTTAAAAATCTGGAAGATCAGGGCCAGGAAATTGATATTGTGGCAGCTAAAGACGATGTTCAGGCATCTGGCCAAAATTTATCCGTCAATCAAAGTGAGCAACAAGCAGAATCCAGCTCACAAAATAATGATGGCAAATTAGATGTCAAAGAAAGTCCCAAGCCGGATAATAGTTACCAAATTGATAATTTTGACGTTCGCGCTAAAATTAAACAAAGTCTCGATGTTGTTAATCGCCAAAAAGAAGCAAGAGAAAAAAAACTTGAAGAAGAAAGAAAAAAAGAGCAAGAAAAATTACATGAGAACAAATTAGAAGGAGCAAAAAAATTAAAGCCTAAAAAACCTACCAAAACAGCTTTTGAAGAGCCGGAAGAAAAATTTAAAAAACCAACCAAATTATTATTTGAAGAAAAAATCAATACCAGAAAGCTTACTTACATAGTTGGCAGCGATAATCAAGATACTATTGATAATTTTTATTATCGCAAAAAGAAGCGCAAAAATAAGCAGCATCATTTAGAAAATCTGCAAAAAGAATATAAAAAGATTACTCGCGAAGTTACTTTGCCGGAATTAATCTCGGTTGCTGATTTAGCTGATCGTATGTCTGAAAAAGCTGGCGATGTGGTAAAAAAACTTTTTACAATGGGGGTAGTTACTACTTCAAATCAAGTAATTGATGCTGATACTGCTGAAATTATTATTGCTGAATTTGGTCATATTGCCAAAAGAGTTGCTAATTCTGATGTTGAAAATATTTTAGGCGATAATCAGGATGATTCGATTGAAAAAATTGCCCGGGCGCCAATTGTTACAATTATGGGGCATGTCGATCATGGCAAAACTTCACTTTTAGATGCAATCAGATCTACTACTGTCGCTGCTAAGGAACATGGCGGCATTACTCAACATATCGGCGCTTCAAGAATTCAGACTGATAGTGGTAAATTCATTACCTTTTTAGATACTCCTGGTCACGAAGCATTTACTGAGATGCGGATGCGCGGTGCTAACGTTACTGACATTGTGGTGTTGGTGGTAGCAGCTGATGATGGGGTTAAGGAGCAAACAATTGAGGCAATCAGCCATGCTAAAGCGGCCAATGTGCCAATTATTGTTGCGGTCAATAAAATTGATAAGCCAGGCTCTGATCCAGACCGGGTTAAAAATGAATTATTAAGCTATGATATTATTTCTGAAGATTTAGGCGGGCAGGTGATGTTTGTGCCGGTATCAGCTAAAAAAATGCTTAATTTAGATAAATTGGAAGAAGCAATTTTATTACAATCAGAAATATTAGAGCTGAAAGCCACTTATAATACGATGGCTGCAGGCGTGGTAATTGAATCAAAGATTGATCAAAATAAAGGGGTGGTAGTAACGCTTTTAATTCAAAGCGGCACCTTAAATATTGCCGATATTGTAGTTGCAGGAATTGGCTATGGTAAAATCAGAAAAATGTCCGATGAAAAGGGCCGTAATATCAAATTTGCTACCCCATCGATGCCAGTTGAAATTCTTGGGCTTGACAATGCGCCAAATGCTGGTGATAAATTTTTTGTGGTCAAAGAAGAAAAGCAAGCCAGAGATATAATTTCTTACCGCTCTAAAAAAGATCGTGAAGAAAAAGCGATGAAAAATTCTGCCAAATCTTTTAGTGATATTTTTAAAGAATCTGGCAAAGGAAAATTAAAATATCTCAATGTCATTATTAAAGGCGACGTTCATGGTTCAGTTGAGGCAATTGCGAGCAGCTTAGCAAAGCTTAATACTGAAGAGGTGGCAATTAAAGTTGTCCATTTGGCAACAGGCGGCATTACTGAAACTGATATTAGTTTGGCTGCGGTTTCAAGTGCGATAATTATTGGTTTTAACGTCAGAACCAATGTTGCTGCCAAAGAAATGGCCAAAAATAAAAATGTTGATATTCGTTATTATTCAGTCATTTATAATGTGGTTGATGATTTAAAATTAATGCTTGGCGGTATGTTAGAGCCGGTTAAAAATGAAGAATATTTAGGCCAGGCTGAAATCAGACAAGTATTTAAAGTGACCGGCATGGGTAAAATTGCCGGATCATTTGTAACTGATGGCGTAATTAAGCGTGGCGCCAAAGTAAGATTGCTTAGAGATAATGTCGTAATTTTTGATGGTACTTTAAAAACCTTAAAAAGATTTAAAGATGACGTCAAAGAAGTTAAAAGTGGTTTTGAATGTGGTCTATCGCTTGAAAATTATGATGATATAAAAGAAGGTGATGCAATTGAATGTTATCAAATTAACGAGGAAAAAAGGACATTATAATAAAGTTTTAAATATTTGAAATCATGAGATTAAGGCACTATTTCCTGATAATAATTGCTCTTCTTAGCTTTTCTAAATTAGCTTTAGGAGATGATGTGATTCAGTTAGAAATAGTAAGGCCTGAAGTTAAGGGTTTAATTGAGGCAAGAATCCAAAATCTATCCGATAAAGCTAAAGATTTAGGCTTTGATGAAGTTTTATTTTATGGCAAAAGAAAGCCAATTAAAAATTCTAAAATGCTTGAAGTTAGTTGGTATAAAATCAGTCTTAAAAATAACAATTATAACCTTAAAAAGCCGCTTAAAAGCAAGTTTAATGCCAAGGATAAATTTGCTGCCAAAGATATGTTTAACGCCAAAGGTGATCGTAAATTTTTAGCCGAAGAAATCGAAAATTTATTTAACAGTCAAAATTCCGATTTTAAAGTTTTAGCTAAAGAAGTTGATAAAAATAAATTAGCTATCAGTGCCAAGCAATTAGAAGAGAGTCAAAAGACAAAAGAGCCTATCGCATTAGCCGATAAATCATTACCAAATAATCAAACGGCAGAGTCGCCAATTGAGGCCTCTATTCCTGAGGATATCGAATTAAAATCACAAAATTGCAAAGATAATGAATTTACTCATGATTTTGCTGCCGGTAAATCCTATCGCAATAAAACTTTTTATTATATCGATGCTGACAATAAAAGAATCGATGTTGCTACTTGCAAAAAATCTGATGAGACCTTTATTCATCGTCAGGATAGTGGCGGCTCCTGTCAAATTATCAATGATATTGCCGCCAATCAGGTGATTGTACAATCAAGAAAATATATTATGGTTGATGGCGCCAAACAATATATTGGCAATTGTAACCCATCTCCTTACAAGGAAATTGGCTATAAATGGCGCCGGGAATTTTACGATCCCTCAGCGCCAATTCTTACTGATAATGTTAAAGATAACATCTATATTGGCTCTAATCAGGGCGAAGAGTTAGAAGATAGCCAATATGAAGGCGCTACCTATCTTTCTAAGCCATATGATATCGAAAATTACAATAAATCAGATAAATGTAATGATTGGAGTTCACTTTCATATGGCGGGCAAGAAATCGACCTATCAAAAAGCGACAAAGCCAGTATCAAATTTGATAATTATGTTGATTATCGCCAGGAGCTGCCAAGATCTGGCAAAAGATGTATTATGATTGCTTTTGATAATAGCTGCAATAAATGGAAAAATATCGGCTTCTCTCAAAACAACATCTCATATTACCAACGCTGTCTAAATTACCGTTGTCCATTAAGTAAAGTAATAAAAATCCCAATCTATCAAAGAACTGATGGTACCAAATTTTATGATGAAGAACAAAAAAGAGAATCAAAATACACTTGTGGCACTAATTTGGATGGGGTGGAATATTATTATAATGATAAGAATCCATAGAATTAATCTGTTGCAGAAATAAGGAATCATTGCAAGAATAGCTCTATTGACCCATTCCTCACGTTTGAATCAACTTTAAACTAAAACATATAACTATAAAATTGATTCAAGCATTAAGAAGGGGTCAATAGAACCCTTGTTGCGGCATGCCGTGGAAGCTCTAAAACGAATCTATAAATATAATGAAAAACCAATTTTACAAATTATCCTTGGTTACCAACAAAGGCAGTAGCGATAACAGGCAATATCTAAATTTCATCAAGATTTGCGCCAAATCAGGTATTACCTCAGTGCAACTACGTGAAAAAAACCTGCCCTATGAATCTTTGCTAGAATTTGGCAAGATGCTTAAAGAAACTTTAGCACCTTTTAATATTGCATTGCTCATCAATGATAATGTAAATTTGGCCCTTGAGCTAGATGCTGATGGTGTACATTTGGGGCAAAGTGATGGTGATATTATGGCAGCTCGAAAAATTTTAGGTCCAAATAAAATCATCGGCCTTTCAATTAATTCAGAGGATCAGTTGCGTCAAGCAAATCTTTTACCGCTAAATTATGTCGGTTGTGGCGCGGTTTTTCCAACAAAAAATAAAGCAAATATTGTGGCAATTATCGGCGTAGAAGGTGTGAAAAAATTATCTATCATATCCAAGCATCCAATCATCGCAATTGGCGGAATAGATGAGTCTAGCGCTGCCAAAATTATGCAAGCAGGAGCAAATGGCATTGCTGCAATTGGAGTTTTTCACGATGCTTTAGACCCTGAAGCAACCACAAAAAACCTGCGTAACATTATTAATTTAGGAGGCAAATAATATGATTAATCAACTTAAAACCAAAATATCAGATTTAAGAAAATCTAAACCTTTGGTATTATGCCTTACCAATTACGTCACTATGGATTTTATGGCTAATAGCCTACTTGCGCTTGGAGCGGCACCGATAATGTCGGTTTGTGATGCAGAAATTGAAGAATTGATTAAAATAGCGCATGTCATCAATATCAATATTGGCACCTTAAATGATGAGTCAATTGCAAGATATTACAAAGCAGCTAAATTTGCTAAGCAGTATCATAAACCTTTAATCCTTGATCCAGTTGGCGCCGGGGCCAGCATGATACGCACTAAATGTGCCAGAGAATTAATGAAGGATGCTGATATAATTAGAGGTAATGCCAGTGAAATCATGGCGTTACTTGATGATCATAGTAAAACTCTTGGTGTTGAATCTTTAAACCCCACTAGCCAAGCCAAAGACCAAGCTAATATTTTAGCTAATAAATTTAACTGCACTGTTGTGATAAGTGGTGCAGAAGATTTTATTACTGATGGAAAAAGACAAGAATCTCTAAAGTTTGGCTCTCCTTTGATGCCTTTTATAACCGGAATGGGATGCACATTAACCGCGGTAATTGCCGCTTTTAGAGCCACAATAAATGATTCATTTGAAGCTGCAAAATATGCAACTAGCTATTTTGGCCTATGCGGCAATTTAGCCAATATAAAAGCAGATAAACCAGCAACATTTCGTAGCGCCTTCATTGACGAATTATACGCTGCAGATACTGAATCTATCTCAAAGATTTTTGATTTATATCATATAAGTGATTAAAATCAAATCCTGGTTAAAATTTTGATTTGTTACTTATACGAATAGCCGCAATTCATCTGACACTACAAAATTCAGTAGTGTCAGATTATATTACAGCTATTACATATTAGTTAGAAATGGAGGAAATTTGTGTTTCTCCTATACTAGCTCCTCTAGGACTTTTAGAGGGATCATTTGATCCTTGACTGTTTCGATCATCGTTTTCCTTGACTTTATAATCTGTACACAGTTCTTTTAATCCTTCAATTACCCTCTCTTCATCTTCAACGGATTCTAATTTCTCATTAAGAGTAATAATATTTTCTTCTAATAATTGGATTTCCTTAAGAATATCTTCTTCTAAGAATTGGATTTTCTTATCTTTTTCCTCTAGAGCAAGTTCATGATCCAAAGCCTGTGATTCTGTTTGCTCTTTTAATTTTTGTAGCTCTTGTAGTACTTCTTGTAATTGGGAAGAGGTTTTTTCTTGTGATTCACTTTTATCAGCAAGATCAGCATCTTTTTGAACTGCTTGAGCCGCAAGATCCCAATTTGCTTTTTGTAGATCTGACAAGTCTTTTTCCTTTAATCCTAGCTCCTCTCTTAGATTTGCGGTTTTTTTGTTTGCCTCTTCTAATTCTGAATTAGTTACTGCTTGTTGTAATTGTAATTCATGGTTCTGTCTTTCTAAATGCTCGATGCGAGCTTGCTCAGATGCGCTTATTGCAGAATATTCTTGACGTTGTTCCGTACATTGTTTCGTCATAGTCTGAAGTTGTTTACTAATTTCACGAAAGTCGTAGCGGAGTCGATTTATGTCCAAGTCGTCTCTATCCTTTACTGTTTTTAGGTCTTCGATTCTTATTAGTAATTCTGCATTAGCAGTTTCTAATTCTTTTTCTTTTGATGATCTAAACATAATTTATTTATAATTTATCAAGATTAATATCATTGTGAAATAAAAGGTAATTTTTTAATTCTAAAAATACCTAGAAATTCATATTATAAATAACTTTTTATTCTACAATAGTTAATTTATATTTATTATATATATTTAATAATTATCTATAATTTGTAGTTATTAATTTAATTAAAATATTTATTATGTTTCGTAAATTAATATTTTAGCTAATTTTATGGAATTGTTTGATTATGTTAATTAATGATAGATATTTTTGCGGAATAATGTTTTTGCCAATTATCCAATTATAGATTTCAAGGTCGTCTTGTTCTAAGAAATCTTGATAAATTATTAGCTCATCATCAGTCATTTGATTGAGGTTTTTTTTGGCGAAATCTCCGATTAAAAAGTCGGTTTCTTTGCATCCGCGGTGAACTGAGCGATAGATTAGTTTCTTTTTTAGAGACATTTATAATTTATAATTTTGATAATCTTGCTAATCTCTCAGCTCGCATTTTTTTAAAATCATCCCCGGCGTGATAAGATGAGCGGGTGAGGGGGCTGGATGAAACCATTAAAAAGCCTTTATTATAGGCCATTTTTTTTAGGAACTCAAATTCTTCCAGGCCTACGTAGCGATCAACTGGTGCGTGTCTTAGGGTGGGGCGTAGATATTGTCCGATAGTTATAAAATCAACATCGGCAGCTCTTAGATCATCCATTACTTGCAATACTTCTTCTTTGCTTTCGCCAAGTCCAAGCATGATGCCAGATTTAGTAAACATTGCAGGGTCAATTTCTTTTACTTTTTTTAATAGATAAAGTGAGTGAAAATAGCGTGCTCCTGGTCTGATTTTAGCGTAAAGACTTGGGACGGTTTCAATATTATGATTAAAAACATCGGGCTTAGCGCCAACCACGATTTCAATGGCACCATTTTTTCTTAAAAAATCGGGGGTGAGAATCTCAATAGTAGTATCGGGGCTATTTTTTCTGATTTTAGCAATTGAATCAGCAAAATGATTGGCGCCACCATCATCAAGATCGTCGCGATCAACTGAAGTAATAACGATATGATTAAGTCCTAATTTGCCAACAATTTCGCCTAATCTTTCTGGCTCATGAGGGTCTAATTGATCAGGCTTGCCGGTTTCGATATTACAAAATGAGCAGGCTCTGGTGCAAATTGAGCCTAAAATCATCACTGTTGCATGTTTTTGCGCCCAGCATTCGCCAATATTAGGGCAGGCCGCTTCTTCACAAACTGTGTTTAACTTATATTGATTAAGTAAATCTTTAGTTTGTTGATAGCCTTTGGAATTTGGCGCCTTTACCCTGATCCAATCAGGCTTTCTAATGATTGATTCTTTGGGGGTAAAATCAGCAAAACCGAGACTATCCTTATTATCAAGCTTAGCAATTTGACCATTAATTTTTTTATCTTCTCTAGTTTGTCGCATAATTTAAATAGTTTCACCGCTAACCACATATTTGGTCATTTCAGCAATATTGGTTGAGTGATCAGCTAATCTTTCAAAATTTTTAGCAATAAATAAAATATTGATGATATTTTTTACTTGCTGACAGCTAAAATTTTCTTTTTCTAAAATCCCAAAAAGTCCGCTATAGATTTGATCAATTTGATCGTCTTTTTTTAAGACCTCATCAGCTTTTAAAATATCTTGATCATTAAAAGCAACTACCGCATCCTTGACCATAATTTTGGCAATTTCAAGCATGGTTAATAGTGATTTTTTAACATCACTTTCAAAAGTTTTTTCGCCAATACGATCAATTTTTTTGATAATGCTTTTAGCTTGATCGCCGATTCTTTCAAGATTAGAGGCAACTTTTAATGATGATACGATGTAGCGTAAATCAACTGCCATTGGCTGGCGCATTGCAAGCATGGCGGTTACTTTTCTTTCAACTAAATGGTCGAGATTATTGATATGATAATCATGTTTGCTGATTTTTTCGAGATAACCGCTTTTATAATCATTAATTAATTCAGAAACCATATCAATTGAATCAATCACCATCAGCATCATATCATCTAAGGTGCCTGATATTGATTTTAGATCTTTATCATAAGATTTTACGGTATGTTCTTTAAGGCTCATGACTTTTTTAAAAAGTTAAATTGGAATTTAAAATAGCGATACTACACTTTTTTAACCAAAATATCAAGTAAAACAAATTACAAATATGAAAAATCTTTTAGTGATCGGCGCAGGCGGTAGAGAGCATGCAATTATTTTAAAATTTAAACAATCAGCAAATATTGCTAAAATCTATGCTTTGCCTGGAAATGCCGGCATTGCTGAATTAGCTGAATGTGTGACTGAAATTGCGGTTGCAAATCATGCTCAAATCATTGATTTTTGTCAAAGAAAAAAAATCGATCTGGTCTTTGTTGGCCCTGAGCAGCCTTTAGTTGAGGGTCTGGTTGATGATTTGATAAAAAATCAGATTAAGGTTTTTGGGCCTTCAAAATTTGCTGCGCAGCTTGAAGGATCAAAGGCTTTTATGAAAGAAATTTGCCATCAAAATAATATTCCAACTGCCAAATATCAGGTTTTTGAAGAGCGAAATTCAGCGCTTAATTATTGCAGGCAACTTGGTTTTCCATGCGTGATTAAGGCTGATGGTCTTGCTGCTGGTAAGGGGGTAGTAATTGTTAATGATGATAGTGAAGCAAAAAATACGTTAGCTGAATTTTTTGCCGGTAAATTCGGGGTAGCTGGTAAAAAAATTGTGATTGAAGAATTTTTAACTGGCCAGGAAGTCAGTTATTTTGCAATTTCAGATGGTAAGGATTTTATCTCTTTAGGCTCTGCCTGTGATCATAAAAAAGTCGGAGAAAATGAAACCGGTCCAAATACTGGCGGCATGGGTACTTTTAGCCCCGCTCCTTTTATTACTAAAGAAATTGAAATTGAGGTTATAAATAAGATTATCAAACCAACCATTGATGCAATGAGAGCGTTAGGCCATCCCTTTATTGGTATTTTATTTGCCGGATTAATTTTAACCAAGGACGGCCCAAAATTACTGGAATTTAACACCAGATTTGGCGATCCTGAAACTCAAGTTATTTTACCAAGAATTAAATCTGATTTTTTTGATCTGATCTCAGCTGCAATTACTGGTGAAATCAAAAATTTTAAAATTACTTTTGATCAGGATAAAAAATTAGTTGCAGTGGTTGTTGCTGCCAAAGGCTATCCTGATTCCTACCAAAAAGGCACTGAAATCAAAAATCTCTCATCACTAAAAAATCTCAAAGATCTAGAAATTCTCCATGCCGGTACCATTTTAAAAGACAATAAAATCCTAGCAAATGGCGGCCGAGTTTTAAATATTGTTGCCAGTGCCAATAATTTTAAAACTGCCAGAACCAAAGCCTACGAAGCCTTTAAAATGATTGATTGGCAAGATGGTTTTGTGCGTTATGATATTGCTAAAAAGGTTGAGGAAATGGTATAATGCCATATATGGCTTGCGGGAATTAAGTCTATTAACCACCACTGTCTGGTTTGCTACGTCGTTTATGCTCCTCGAGAGTGACGGATTTTGAGACATCGTCACTCTCGAGGAGCATAAACGACG